>JAHEMB010000007.1 GCA_024643915.1 Rhodothermaceae bacterium
GAGAAGCCGAGGCGGCCCGGGCATGGCGCGACGATCGCCACGACTGAGCCGGGGCGATGTCCTTCGGTGGCGCCTGTCCGGCAAGTGCGGCAGATGACGCTTGTCACGTGAGGTGTGCCGGTTGAATGAGGCAAAGGCGGCGCTCCCGTTTGGCCGGGAGGGCCGCCTTTTGTTTGTTGGGGCAAACTTGCGCAAGGATAAATGAGGCCCGATGTCAAATCCGGTTAACGTGCTGTGTTTTGCGGCGGCCCGCGGAAATAACATCCCTGTCGCTACGCTTCTATCCCCCATCGAAGGCAGAAGGATACGGTGTAACATTAGCAGGGCAGAGGGCTCGAATAGAAACGGCGTTATGGATAGGTGGTCTCTCAATTAACCACGCAAGGAAGGCGCGATGCTGTTCGTCGAGCGAGGAGGATCCTGGGGGCGTCTTATCACGACCTGTCTGCTCGGGATGTTGATGGCGCCGCAGCTCACCCGAGCCCAGGCGAACAGCCTGGAGACGCGCATCTGCATCTTCGATGCGCGGGATGCCGCGCCGCTTTTCGGGGCCGCCGTGCAAGTGGGGCTTCCCGGCGAAGCCCCGGTGCCTGGCACGACGGGGGCTGACGGCTGCGCGCGTCTGACCGTCTTTGTTGCCGTCGACACGGACGATGATCGGGTCTTGCCGGAGGCCTTCAGTGCCGGCGCTCCCTATCCCAACCCTACCGCTGACCGAGCCGTAATCCCCTTCGTGTTGAACCGCCCGGCCGAGGTTATCTTTGAACTCTACGACGTGCTTGGCCGGGCCCTCCTGCCGGCGTCACCCCATGAGGTGGCCGCAGGGCCTCATAGCCTGGAGGTTCAGATCGCCGGCCTCTCCAGCGGCGTGTACTTCTATCGTCTTCGAGGAGCGCAGGGGGCTGCCTCCGGCAGGATCATCAAAACGGGGCGCCGCTTCGGGGGTGAGGTAACGCTCACTGTGCAACCGCAGGCCGGCGTATCGTTTGCCGGAAAAAGAAGGACGGCGTACCGGCAGCAGGCCCCGGCTGCCGGAGGGGCGACGGTGCACGTGACCGCGTCGATGGAGGGCTTCGTGACGGAAACCGTGGAGCGTCAGGTTGAGCCCGGCGAGACGGTGAACCTGTTCCTGCTGAAGGTCGTCGCGGAAAGGATGCCCCTCATCGACATGGAGGGCGTAGCGTACCTGGGGTTCGAGGGCGGGCTGTATCCGGAGGGCCGCAACACGATGCCTGCCCGGCACGACAGCGTGGGGCGAGCGCGGGCCGCACGCCTCGGACCGCTGAACGCCGAGGGCAATCCGGACCCCAAGGGCACGGTCGTCCTCCTCTCCATCGGGATGTCGAACGCGAGTCGGGAGTTCTGCGGAGACGTCTCTGAAGGCAGCCCGTGTTCGCCGTGGACGTTCATAGGGCAGGCGGCTTCGCTACAGCGCGTCAACAAGGCGTCGCTGGTCATCGTCAACGGGGCCACGGGCGGAGAGCCGGCCAAGGATTGGGAGGCGCCTACCGATCGCATCTACAATCGGGTCCGCAACCGTCGGCTGGCGGCGGCAGGCGTGGCGGAGGCGCAGGTGCAGGTGGTATGGCTCAAGCAAGCCAATGCGCACCCGTCTGTCGCGCTTCCTGACGACCAGGCTGATGCCGTCGTGCTGGAGCGGCGGCTGGGCAACATCGTGCGCACCCTCAAGGTCCGCTATCCGAACCTTCAACTCATCTTCCTCTCTAGCCGCATCTACGCCGGGTATGCCACCTCCACCCTCAATCCTGAGCCTTACGCCTACGAGTCCGGCTTTTCGGTGAAGTGGCTCATCGAGGCGCAGATTCGGCAGATGGAAAGGGGCGAGGCCGACCCCGTCGCGGGCGATCTGAACTACAACACCACGGCTCCGTGGCTCGCCTGGGGCCCCTACCTCTGGGCCAACGGCCTCAACCCGCGTTCCGACGGGCTGATCTGGGAGCGGGGCGACTTCGACGCCAGAGGCACCCATCCCGGCAGCGGCACCGGCGAGAAGAAGGTGGCCGAGCTGCTGCTGGCCTTCTTCGAGAAGGCCCCTTACACCCGCTGCTGGTTCCTGGAAGACGGAGCCGCCTGCGATATCAACGGGACGGCACAGCGCGAGGCGGCCAACAGAACGAATGCCTGGGCATCGCCTTCGCGTCGGGACGCCTTGCGCCTCAGGTGAAACAAGAGAGGGTGGCCGCCTGGTCTGCACTATCACCTCGGAAAAGCGGATCTTTGCTAAAGGGAGGGAGAGGCGTCCTCGCTCGCCGACGGCGCGAAAAAAGACGGCACCTGTTGAACGGATGTTTACGTGCAGCGGCCCACGGACGACAGACCACGGGTTCCGTTCTCAAAGTACGATGTCCCCTCGCAAAGAAGAAACCAACAACCGGCCAACCGATCACAGCCCCACCCGCTCCATCTCCTCCGCCACGCGGAAGCCCTCCGCTTCCATTATGCGACGGGCCTCGGTGCCGGGCCACAGCGCCGGGTTGGTGTGGTTGAGGTGGATGAACCGGACCCTGGCGCGCTCCTCGGCAGGCAGGGCAGCGAGGCGCTCCATGGTGTGCGTGATGAACGGGTGCGGGAACCCCGACATGTCGCGGCCCGGAATCTCCCCGTCGGCGTAGAAGGTGGCGTCGAGGTAGGCCACGTCCACCGCGCGGATCAGGTCCTCGATGCGGGTGCCCTGGGCGTCCCACGCCGTCCAGCTATCGATGTCCGGGATAAAGAGCACGGCGTGGTTCGGCCCGTCGATGCGGAAGCCAACGACCTCGCTGAACTCCTGCCGGTGGGGCACGAGGAAGGGCGTGACGGTGATCTCGTCGGTGAGGCGAACGGGTACGCCGTCTTCGAGCGGGTGCAGAACGATGTTTTCGTAGCGGACGAGCTGGCTCCACGGACCGTTGGCGCGGAGGTATTCGGCCAGGCGCGGCATCGCGTAGACGGGCACGCCGTGGGCGCCCATCGACTCGTGGCCGAGATACAGCAGGCCAGTGTAATGGCCCATGTGAGCGTGCGTAAGGAAGACCCCGGTGAGGCCCGGCGTTGCTTCCACCGGGAAGACCGCATCGAGCCGGTGGAGCTGCGCGCGGAGGTCAGGCGTGGCCTCGAAGAGCCACCGCTGCGACGTGGCGGGATCGACGAGGGCGAGGGCAACGACGAGGCGGCGGTGGGCGGGGTCGTCCCAGCCCGGGTGCTGCGGGGTGCCCGCCTGTGGCACCCCGCCGTCCTGCGCGATGCCGAGGACGACGAGGTAAGGCGCCGTCTCCTGCGCGTACGAGGGGAGCGCAGACAGGAGGAAAAAGAGAAGGATGAATCGCATGAGCCGACGAACTTCTGCGTGCTACGGGCCAGGCAAAATACGTCTGCCGCAGACAAGAAGTCGCCCACATCTTCACACACCCACACGTCAAGAAGCGGGGGCCGCCTTCACGTCGTCCTTCCACGAGAGGCGTTCTGCCAGCATCCGCAGGTGCCTTCGGCAGCGCGAGAGGGGGTGGTCGGGGAAAAGCGCGTCCCAATGTTCGTCGTCGGCGGGGTTGCGCAGCACGCGGCCCTCGAACGTCGGATCGTAGGGGTCTTTGAGCCAGTCTTCGGGCCGCCCGTCCGGCGGGCCGTAGTCTTCCCGGCCAAAGGCTTCCGCCAGTTCAGCGTCGGCGGCGAGGGCCGCTTCCTGAGCAGGATCCGGCCGGATCAGCGAGAGGGTGCCAGGCATGGCAAGGTCATGTTTCTTGCAGGAACTGAGCGGGCGTCAAAATTGGAATCCCACGAAACGATTTCATTTCCAATAGATCTTTGTCGCTGCTTACGATGACACGCGCCTTGCCTTCCACGGCCAATTCAAGAAACCTGTTGTCTTTCGGATCGCGGCAGGCCGCAATGGCTTCGACCGGCTCTATTTCGGCGGGACGAAGCGCGGCTTACTCGTCATTCAGCATCGCGTCTAGCTTCTCCGGTGTCAGGCCGCGTTCCTGGGCCTTTCGGCTGATCTCGCTCATTATTTCTTCGAGCGGCCTCTTGTCGCGGCTCAACTGGCTCAGCCTAAGGCTGATTAAAGCATCCAGCTTGCGCCGTTCCTCTTCCGAGGCCGACTCGTAGGTGCGGGTCGCCTCCAGGGTGACGCGAATGGTGAGGGGTTTCGTTTCCATGACGCACCTTCAGGCTGTGTGGTGCTCCTTCTACGTCGCGTGCAACCTCGTGATTCTCAACCTGGGTCTCGGCTGCCGATGTTGTCACCTACAGGCCTCACTCCTGCCGTCCCCCCACCGCCGCCTCCAGCATCGACTTGTCGCCCGTCATTTCCCAGTAGATGAGCGAGACGGGGATGACGCCGGAGGCGTTGAAGGCGTCCATGAACTCCGAGAGCACGAAGCGCCCCTCGCGCTGGCGGGCGTATTCGGCGAGGAGCTTTTCGATTTCGATCTTGCCGATGACGTAGCTGGTGCCGTAGGCGGGCTGTTGCAGGTAGAACTGCTCCTCGTGCTGGATCGTCCCGCCGTCGGCGGGGAGGAGGCCCCAGGGGGTCCATTTCGAGGCGAAGTGTGCGGCTTCATCCAGCGTCATCTCCAGGCCGTGCTGGTAGAGGCCGCCGAGCCCCCGCGCTGCGCGCTGCGCCAGGAGGATCCACACCAGCTCGCGGGCGCGGGGCCGGTCGTTGAAGAGGCCGGCGTGCATCATCATCTCCTCCATGCCCGTCGCCATGCCCTCGGCCCGCCCGTCGAAAATGTTGTAGAGGAGGGGGGTGCGGCGGATAGGGCTGGGGTGCGGCTCGTCGCGCATCCGCGCCAGGTCGAACCAGTGGTAATGGTGGGTCCGCATCACGAGCGGGTCGCGGTAGGTGATCTCGTCGAAGAAGCCGCGCAGGCCGTCGGTGGAGTAGAAGGCGCCGATGCGTTCGCGCAGGGCGGCATCCATGTACGGCTTCATCGGGAGGATCTCTTCCTCGGCGAGGAACGCCATGTACTCCGTCACGGCCTCGTTGAGGAGTCGGTCGAAGGTCGCGGCATCGCCGATGTGCGAGAGCTTCGGGAGGTCGCGGTTGCGGTGTTCCTCCAGGCGGAGGGCGGCGTGCGACCGGGCCAGCTCGCGCTGCATCAGCAACACCTCGTCCTCCCACATGTAGGGCAGCAGGTGTACGTGCCGCAAGTTCCACGTGTAGTTGTCCTTCCCCACGCCGGAGGTCCCGGTTTTCGCATCTGCCTGGGCTTCCAGCCACGCCGCAAACTCGTCGGATGCTGCCTGGGCCTCCCGTGCCGCCGCTGCCAGATCCGGGTGCGCCCCGGCGACCGTTTCGGCAAAAGAATCCAAATCTGCGCTCTGTTCGCGGATGCTGCGGGCGCCGGTGACCCAGAGGTCGCGGGCGGTGCCGGTGAGGGTGGTGCGCGCCTGGGCGAAGACGGCGGGCGCGTGGCGGAGGCGGGCGGCGATCTCGGCGGCGTCTCCGGCGGCGAGGGGCCGGGCGTAGTTGGGTAGCTCGATGGCGCCGTGGATGTTGGGGCCTTCGCGTTCGGGCACGTCGGTGGGGGAGGGGTAGAACCAGACGTAGAAGGCCGGGTCGCGCGCCCACGGCTGCTTAACACGGTGCGCGAAGTCGAGCCCGTTCATCTCGGCCCGGACGAGGTACCAGTCGATCTGGTGGGCGACGGGCCATCCGGTCGTATCTACGGCGGCGAGGCGCTGCTGCCAGGTGAGGAGGGCGCGGTGCTGCCGCGTCATCGCCTCGGCCGAATAGTCCGGTATGCCGTCGGTCATCGCGGGCGCGTGGAAGTCGCGCCAGGCGAAGAAGAGTTCGACGAGGTCGGCGTGGGTGGAGGCCGGCTGGGCGTGCAAGCCCGCTGGAGCGGCGAGGGCGAAAAGAAGCGAGAGGAAGGCGAGGGGGCGCATGGCGGGAGAGGTAAGAGTCGGAGCGTAGGGGACCGGAGAGACGAAGGGCGCTAAATTCACGATCTGTGTTGTATTCGCCCGATCAATCCGCTACGCCAAAATAGCGCCCCGCACTGCACAGTAGCAATCGGGCGAGGGGGCGAACTTTTCGCGTCGCGAGCTATCGAAGGGGAGGATCTCGCCGCGCATCAGAAAACATCGTCGTTATGCGAACGCTTCTTTTTGGCCTCTTCCTCATGCTCCTCTCCGACCCCGTTTTCGGCCAGGAGGGCCACGGGCGGGGCGACCGCCTCGTCGGGCAGCCCTTCGCCACGCGCAGCCCTGCTGTGGCGCAGCACGGCATGGCCGCCACCAGCCATCCCCTCGCCTCCCAGGTCGCCCTCGACGTGCTCAAACAGGGCGGCAGCGCCGTGGATGCGGCCATCGCCGCCAACGCGGCCCTCGGCCTGATGGAGCCCACCGGCAACGGTATCGGCGGCGACCTCTTTGCCATCGTCTGGGACCCCGCTACCGGGCAGCTCTACGGCCTCAACGGCTCGGGGCGCTCGCCCCTCGGGCTCTCTTACGACGAGATGCGCCGCCTCGTCGAGGCTGCCGACGATGGGAAGGACGATGTGCTCTCGATCTCGTACTGGGGCGCGCTTCCCGTCTCCGTCCCCGGCACCGTCGATGGCTGGTTCGAGCTGCATGAAAAGTTCGGCAGGCTGCCGATGACGGACGTGTTGGCCCCCGCCATCCGCTACGCGCGCGAGGGCTTCCCGCTCACCCAGACCATCGCCCACTACTGGCAGCGCCAGGCCGACTTCTTCGAGAGGGAGTCTCAGTTGATCGAGGAGTTGGACAATTTCCGCAGCACGTTTTTGATCGACGGGCGCGCGCCGAAGGAGGGCGAGATCTTCCGCAATCCCGACCTGGCGAACACGCTCGCAAAGATCGCCGAAGGCGGGCGAGAGGTGTTTTACGAGGGCGAGATCGCCGACGTGATCGACGCCTACATGCGGCGCATCGGCGGGCACTTAAGGAAAGAGGATCTGGTGGCGCACACGAGCACGTGGGTCGCGCCGCTTTCGGTTAATTACCGGGGGTACGACGTGTTCGAGCTGCCGCCCAACGGCCAGGGCACCGCCGCCCTCCAGCAGCTCAACATCCTCGAAGGCTACGACCTGGCGGCGATGGGCCACAACAGCGCCGACTACCTGCACGTCCACGCCGAGGCCAAGAAGCTCGCCTTCGAGGACCGCGCCCGCTACTACGCCGACCCCGCCTTCTACGACGCACCCCTCGACCTGCTGCTCTCCAAAGAATACGCCGCCGGTCGCCGCGACCTCATCCGCATGGACAAGACGCTCCAACAGGTGGCCGTCCTGGACGAGCGCCTCGAAGCGGGCGACACCATTTACCTAACCGTAGCCGACTCTTCCGGCATGATGGTCTCGCTCATCCAGAGCAACTACGCAGGGATGGGCAGCGGCCTCGTGCCGGACGGGCTGGGGTTCGTCTTGCAGGATCGCGGCGCGCTCTTCACGCTCGAACCGGGCCACCCCAACGTCTACGCGCCCGGCAAGCGGCCCTTCCACACCATCATCCCCGCCTTCGTCATGAAAGACGGCGCACCGTGGCTGAGCTTCGGCCTGATGGGTGGAGCGATGCAGCCGCAGGGGCACGCCCAGGTCCTCTGCAACCTCATCGACTTCGGGATGAACGTGCAGGAGGCGGGCGACGCGGCGCGCTACCGCCACACCGGCAGCAGCCAGCCCACGGGGGAGGTGATGACCGACGGCGGCACGCTCCTCCTCGAAAGCGGCGTCGCCCCCGAGGTGGTGGAGGAAATGCGGCGGCGCGGCCACACGGTGCGCGTGACGAAAGGCGGCTTCGGCGGCTACCAGGCTATCCTGTGGGACGCCACGAACGGCGTCTACCACGGCGCCACCGAGATGCGTAAGGACGGCACGGCGGTGGGGTATTGAGATTTTGGATTTTAGATTTACGATTTTGGATTGGGCCATACGCTTTCGTTTCTCACAATCCAGAATCGAAAATGAGGGCAGGCATCATTAGGGCAGGGGCGCGGGCAGCGGGGTGGGCGCGAGCGGTGCAGGCGTTGCCGGGGGTGGCGTCGGCGGGCCTGCACGTCTTCCTCGAATGGCCCCCGGCCACGTCGCTGCCCGAGTGTGAGGCGGTGGCGCGGCTGGTGGAGGAGGCGGGCGCGGCTCCAGCACGCATTACAAAACGCCCTCGAGGGCCTGACGGTCGTCGTGATCGCCTAGCATGCGCTGGGCCTGCACGGGCTGGGGCCGGCCTTCGACGTCGAAATCGCCCTTGGCCTGCTCGCGCCGGTCGTGCTGTTGGTGGCTTGGCGCATCACGCATCACATCCGAAAACGCTTTCGGATGTGAAAGCCACGAAGGTGGCACGCGGCGTTTCCCCACGCTATTTTAGCAGCACGCAAAGATAGGCTGCGCCTTCACACGTTCTCGGACGTAAGGGGCGATTCCCGTGCGCGCGGCCTGCCACGCGGGGCCCTTGTCCCCAACCCAAATACGATAATTGCAACATGAATCGTTGCCACGGACGAGCGAGCCGCTATCCCAACGATGCCATGGAAGTCGTCGCGCGTGCTCTCTGGATGCTCGTGCTCTCACTCATCGTTATCACTGCGCCTGCCCTGGGACAAGGGCAGGCATCGTGGACCTCAGCGAACGTTGTTGATCCTGACCGCCTGGCCCGTGTTGATTCTGTCTTGGAGCGTTATGTAAGCGAGGGCCGTATAGCGGGAGCGGTGGGGCTGGTCCTTCGTGACGGCGAGGTCATCTATAGCCGCGCGGTGGGATGGGCCGACCGGGAAGCCAACCGCCCCATGCGGCAAGACGCCATCTTCCGCATCGCCTCCCAATCGAAAGCCATCACCAGCACCGCCATCTTGATGCTGGTTGAGGAAGGGAAGATCAATCTCAGCGATCCTGTGGGGTACTGGCTCCCCTCTTTCGCAAAGACCACGGTAGCTGTCCGCTCTGACACGGGTTTCGCTGTTGTCCCGGCACAGCGTGCCATCACCGTCAAGGATTTGCTCACGCATACCTCGGGCATTTCCTACGGTGGGGAGCCCCAGGTGGCGCCGCACTACGTGGGGCAGGGCCTGGGCTACGGGGACGCCTACGGATGGTACACGGCCCACAAGCCGGCGCCGATCTGTGACACTATGGAGCGTCTGGGCGCCCTGCCTTTTGTTGAGCAGCCCGGCACCGCCTGGGTGTATGGTTACAGCACCGACATCTTGGGCTGCGTGGTCGAGCGGGCGAGTGGGCGCTCACTTGATGCGTTTCTGCGCGAGCGCCTTACGGGTCCGCTGGGCATGTACGATACCCACTTCTTCCTTCCCCCTGCACAGCGAGATCGGCTTGCCACGGTGTACACGCGCAACAGCGAAGGGCAGGTGGTACGTGCTCCTGATGGACCACGCGGACAGGGCGACTATGTGGAGGGGCCGCGCCGTAGCTTCTCAGGGGGGGCGGGCCTCCTCTCGACGGCGCACGATTATGCGCGTTTTCTGGAGATGATTCGTAACGGCGGCATCCTGAAGGAGGTGCGCCTTCTCTCCCCACATACCGTTGCGGTCATGACCTCCAACCAAGTCGGCACGTTGTACAGCGCAGACGGGCTTGGATTTGGTCTTGGGTTTCAGACAACAGACCGGCTTGGCGCGAATGGTTTCAGTTCCGTCGGCACCTTCGGTTGGAGTGGCGCCTATGGATCCGTTTACGAGGTGGATCCGAAGGAGCGCCTGGTGCTCGTCCTTATGATCCAGGTGGTGCCTTACTTTGGCAGTGGCATCCGCGAGGCATTCAAAACGGCCGTGTACCAGGCCCTTGTACCACCAGCCGAAGAATAGGCCGTTTACAGAGGGTCTTTTCCTGCGAGGCGAGGCCAGCTGAGCTGGCAGCGCCGCCCTCAACGCTGCATGCCAAGAACACCGCTGCATGCGCCAACGTCAAAGCCCTGCGTAGATACTTTGCATTCTCCACGCGAACCGGTGAGGGAGCGAGGCCCGCTACCATGAACTATGTGCTGCTTGCCTTGCTGGTGTACGCTGTGGTGGGGGGTGCCGAGCCGGCTATAGCCCAGGGAGAACCTGAAACGAGAACGGTGGTGTTGCTGCATGGGCTGGCCAGGTCAGGCACCTCTATGCGCAAAATGCAGAGCGCCCTTGAAAAGGAAGGCTTCCACACCTGCAATATCGCCTACCCCTCGACGAAACACCGGATCGAAACGCTTGTGAAGGAGCATGTACTGCCGCAAATACAGGTCTGCGTCAACGGTAACGCTGCCCCGGTGGACTTCGTGACCCATTCCATGGGCGGCATTCTCGTCCGCTATCTGGCAGCGCACGATCTGCTGCCGCTGGGCCGCGTCGTGATGCTGAGTCCGCCCAACCAGGGCAGCGAGGTGGTGGACAAGCTGGGGAAAACCTGGCTCTTCGAGCAGGTCAATGGGCCGGCGGGCAAAGAATTGGGGACGGATAGTTCGAGCGTGCCGGTGCAACTCGGGCCGGCGGCCTTTGAAGTAGGCATCATCACAGGAAGCCGCTCGATCAATCCCATCCTCTCGATGATGATAGACGGCAAGGACGATGGGAAAGTATCGATAGCGCGTGCGAAACTGGCGGGGATGAAGGGGTTTGTGGTGGTGCCGGCAACCCATCCGTTCATTATGAAAAACAGAAAAGCGATAGCGCAGACGATCTATTTCTTGAAGCAAGGTGAATTCAGGGAAAGCGATACGAAATAAGCGATCTTGCCGGCCGGCAGACGGCCTCTCCATGCAAAGCAGCGGGCCCCGGCTGATCCCCCGAGGGCTGACCCTGATGAAGGTCCCCGCACCTCAATGCTGCAACTACAGCGAGTATGCGGAGAACCGCCGCGAGCGACTCGGCATCAAGGCCAACCAACCGCACCGAATCAGGTACAAGAAACAGGTGCACGGCTGATCCGGGCGGCCGCGCCAGCACGGTTGCCATGCCGGGGCTTGCGCCTCTTCGTTGAGGCGCTTTTACCAACCCTTTATCGATAAACGCGAGATGGCCGTTACTCCCAGTTATCGAGACTTCGTCGTCGAGCAACTCGAACGGATTGCCTCGATCACCGCCAAGAGCATGTTCGGTGGAGTCGGGCTCTATGCCGAGGAATATTTCTTTGCCCTGATTGCTAATGACCGGCTCTACTTCAAGGTCGATGACGCGAACAGGCCGGACTTTGAAGCGGCGGCGATGGAGCCGTTCCGGCCCTACGGCGACGAGCGGGCGATGCAGTACTACGAGGTGCCGATAGAAGTCTTGGAGGATGGGGAGGCCTTGCAGCATTGGACGGAGAAAGCCATTGAGGTGGCGCGCCGCGCCAGGCAGCGCAAGCGGCGCACATAAGCAGGTGGTCAAGCCGGTAAACGGCCAGATGGTCTTGCCGGAACGGTGTGCTGCCGCTATTTTGCGGTGAACCGAACCCTTGCAGGGGGCACACTGGGCCCCCTGCGGCTTGGCGCGGCCATTAGACCGCTTTCTCGCCATGCAGATCTGCCGCCTCACGCCAATGCACGCGGCGGAATACCGGGCGCTGATGCTTCGGGCCTACGCGGAAGAGCCCGTGGCATTCACGTCCACCGTAGCCGAGCGTATGCCGTTACCGCTTGCGTGGTGGGCCGCCCGCGTTGCTGAACACGCCCAACCGACCGAGATGGTATTCGGCGCGCTCGTCGAGGGGCGGCTCGTCGGGGTGGCGGGCCTCCGGTTTTCGGAGCGCGAACGCACGCGGCACAAGGCGTTCCTGTATGGCCTCTATGTGGCGCCCCCGTCCAGGGGCCAGGGGATCGCGCGCGCCCTCGTCGAGGCGGTGCTCGCGCAGGAAGGGGCAACGCCGGGCACGCGCATCGTCCAACTCGGGGTGATGCAGCCGAACGCCCCCGCCCTTCGGCTCTACGCGTCGTGCGGCTTCCGCCCGTTTGGTACCGAGCCACATGCCATCAGGGTGGGCGAGCGCTTCGTCTCGATTATCCATATGTGGTGCGACGTTGGCTCTCCTGCGGCCTAACTGCTGCGCCAGGCGACCCCAGGTTTGATGGGCTACCGTTTGCAAACGCCGAGTTGCTGTCGCATCTTGTAGGCGAGGCTGCCGCTTGTGGCGCCTGTGCTTCATCTGTCAGGCGGCGTGAACGCTAGAGCAACACTGAAAGTGGAAGCCATGAAACCCGTATCGCTCGTCGCCGCGTTGGTCTTTTCACTGGTTGCTATCGCCCACCTGCTGCGCCTGATTTTCCAGACCGAAGTGCTGGTCGAAGGCACGGTCGTTCCCCTGGGAGTGAGCATCGTCGGGTTCATCATACCGGCAGCGCTCGCCGTGGGGCTTTGGCGAGAAGCGAAGTCCGCCCCGCCCGCGTTATAGGGATCAGTTGGTGCCCTGCAGGCGATGGGCAGCAGAGCAAGGCTACGCAGCCATGATCCAGGCAAGATGGCGCTCGTTGCGAGTGGCGCCGGCTTGCCCCGGACACGATGAAGAGAGGATGCGTCCTATGAAACCGAACGAGGACTGAATTGGCTATGAGCTATTTGGCCTGGAAGCTCCTCCATATTGCTTCCGTTATCCTATTCCTGGGCAACATCACCACGGGTTTATTCTGGGCGGCCCACGCGCACAGGACCCGCGACTTTCGGCTGATTGCTTCTACCTTCGAGGGCATTATTCGCAGCGACCGATGGTTCACCCTTCCCGGCGTAGTGGGCATCCTCATCGGCGGCGTTGCAGCGGCCCTTGAGGGCGACGTGCCGCTGTGGTCTACCGGCTGGATTCTCTGGTCGATCATTCTGTTTTCGATTTCGGGGATTGTTTTCGGGATCTGGGTGGCCCCGTTGCAAGGAAAGATCGTCAGGTTTGCCCGTGCTGCGGATTCCTCTTCGCAAGCGTGGGATTCCTATAGGGCGCTCTACAAGCGATGGGAGCTGTGGGGGCTTCTCGCGCTGATTACCCCTGTTATTGCCGTCGTACTCATGGTGTTAAAGCCATCGCTTCCGGGACTGTGATGCCACATAACCATGGTAGCCAAGTGCCACAGGGGGGCATCGCCGATGCAGCGCAACTCCAAGCACGCCCTTCGCAGCCGTTTGCAGCCCATCATTTATCTTCACATACAGACCCTCAAAATGGCTCCGCCCATGAAGATCTTCTGCCGGTCCGCGATCCCCTTCCTTTTCTTCGCGTTTGCCCTCATCGGCTGCCAGGCGGAGCCGGAATCCACCGAGCCGCCGCCGGCCCCTGACGCCGTACCAGCCCTCGCGCTCGATGCCGAGGGGCTCCGCGTGGTCGATCCGTCTACAGGCTCTGCACAGCCACTCCCGTTCGAAACAGCGTGGGAGCAGGCCGTCACTACGGTCACTCGCCTGCGCGGAGAGCCGGGGGAGCGCGGCGCCCTCGAAGAGTGCGGGGCGGGTCCGCTTGAGTACGTCTCGTGGGGAGACGGACTCACCATGTACGTCTCCCTCGATCGGTTCGCCGGCTGGCGTGTGGCGGCGGACACGGCGGGCGCTTACACCACCATGGCCGGCGTTGGCATCGGCTCCACGCGGGCCGAACTCGAAGAGGTCTATGACATCAGCGTCGAGGAGACCACGCTCGGCACCGAATTCGCTGCAGGGGACCTCTTCGGCTTTTTGAGCGGGGCCGGGCCGGACGCAACGGTGACCGAGCTGTGGGCCGGCGTCTCGTGCTACTTCAGGTGAGCCCCGAGCATCCAAGTTTCTTACGCGCTAGAGGTATGGTGGGAGAGCCGTCCTTCGGCGAGCTGGTGATGACCCTTGGCGGCATCTTGGCTCTCAATGATGAAACGAGAAATCGACAGCAACGCCAGGCACCCAGAAACGGCGCATGCCGCGACGATCAGACGCATGATCGAGGAAGCGCCGCCCTTTCGCCCGGAGGCCACGCCCGATGAGCTGGTCGCCGCGTTTGCGGAGGGCGGGCATCGGATGGCGGCCTTCCTCGCCCTCTATGGGCGCGGTGCCGAAGTGCTCCCTGCGGTCCGTGAGGGGCTGCAGCATACCAACTGGCAGATCCGTCGGTGGAGCGCGCTGTTCCTTGACAACTTCGCCGATGCCGCGTCGCTTCGTGCGCTCGTTCCCCTGCTGTATGATCCCAAGGCCCAGGTCCGTGTCTGGGCGGTGCACTCGCTCTCGTGCGAGCAGTGTAAGGACGGCCCCAACCCTATCGACGCCGTTCCATTGCTCCTGGAGCGGATCGCGCTGGATGAGAGCATCAAGGTCCGGCGCCAGGCGGTTGCCATGCTGGCCCACCATCTGACCCCAGACGCGCGCGTGCTGTCCGTCTTCCAAAGGATCATGGCAGAAGAAACCGATCGGAAGCTGCTCCTCCACGCCGCATGCGGATTGAAGCGATATGCCGACGCCGGAATGCACGTGTAAATCTCGGCCGTGAGGACGGGTCATTTCTCTCAACTGACGCGGCCTCGCCTTCGCCTGTGTGATGCCTTATCGAACACCGCACCAGAGGTTGCGTTACCGTTGAGCGCGTGTGGCTATCCGCCGGTTTCGCATCTCGCTGCAGGGACCCTGTCCGCCTGACATCCAGGCCGCTACGTATCATCCTCGGATTGGAAACTGTACATGCTGAACATCAACAGGCAAACCGGGCTGGCAATCTGCATGGTATTGGGATGGGTCGCCTGCCTCGGCGTGCCTGCCGTTTTCGCACAGAGCAGTACCGATTTTTTTAGAACCGACGGGCCAGACATCGTCGATCCCTCGGGTGCGCCGGTGGTGCTGCGCGGCGTGGGGCTGGGGGGCTGGCTCGTGCCCGAGGGCTATATGCTGCACATTGCCGCGCCCGATGGCGGCTCGCCCCGCACCATCCGGGCGCAGATCGAGGACCTGATTGGAGAAGCCGATACGGACCGGTTCTTCGCGCTCTACGAGGCTCATTACGTCCAAGAGAAAGACGTTGCCGCCATCGCTGCGTGGGGCTTCGACCACATCCGCCTGCCGTTCCACTACAAGAATTTCTTTGACCCCGAGACGGAGACGTTCAAGGAAGAGGGCTTCGCGCTGCTCGATAGGTTTCTCGCGTGGTGCCGCACGTACGGGCTCTACGTCATCCTGGACATGCACGCCGCGCCCGGTGGGCAGAACCCGGGCAACATCAGCGACAGCGACGGCGTGGCGCGCCTGTGGACGGAGCCGGTGCCCTACCAGGATCAGACCGTGATGATCTGGACCGAGATTGCCCGTCGCTATGCGGACGAAACCCTCATCATCGGCTACGACCTGATCAACGAGCCCGTCACCCCGGACGGCGTCACCACCGAAGATCTGTTCGCGTTCTATGAACGCCTGGCCGAAGCCATTCGCGCAGTCGATACCAACCACATCTTGTTCATCGAGGGCAACTACTACGCCACGACGTTCCTTGCGCCTGAGGACCTGACGCCGTTCGATGACAACATGGTGTACACCTTCCACAAGTACTGGAATGGGACGGCCCTTAACTCCATCCAGTACCTGCTCGAGATCCGAGAGCAAACCAACGTGCCGCTGTGGCTTGGCGAGACCGGGGAGAACTCAAACACCTGGTTCTACCTGGTGACGCAGTTGATGGAGACCCATGGCATCGGCGTGAACTGGTGGACGCACAAAAAAATCGAGACGACCACCAGCCCGCTCTCGGTCCCCTTTGCGCCGGGTTACGAAGCGGTGTTGAACTACTGGCGGGGTTCCGGGCCCCGCCCCACCGCCGAGGCAGCGCGCACCGCCCTTTTCGCGATGGCCGAAGGCCTCGATCTAGATTCAAGCGAGGTACGCCTCGGGGTGCTGGCCGCCCTTTCCAACCCGGACTTTGCCACGATGCGCGTCCCGTTCAAGGAGCATGTGATTCCGGGCACGATCAACGCCGTTGATTACGACCTCGGCAACCAGGGCGTCACGTATTCGGACAGCGACGTGATGGCTACGACCGGGGCGCCCGGCGGCGGCAACAACGGCACGAAATACCGCAACGACGGCGTAGACATCGAGGCGTCTACCGACCCGGAAGGGTTCGATTTCAATGTTGGGTGGACGCAGACGCTCGAATGGCTCACCTACACCGTACACGTCGAGGCGACCGGGCGATATGACGTTGAAATCCGCGTGGCGAGCGCCGTAGGCGGGGGAGCGTTCAGGCTGCTGCTTGATGATGAGCGGCTCGGGCCGGACCTGGAGGTGACCAACACGGGCGGCTGGCAGAACTGGGTGTCGGTCTGGCTGCGCGACGTCCCGCTGCCCGCAGGCCAGCACGTCCTCAAGCTGTTGGTGCGCCGCGAGGGGTTCAATGTCAACACGATGCAGTTTACGCTCCTCTCGGCTACGGATATCGAGGAGGCGCCTGTCGTGGGGCGCATGGGGGAGCTACTGGCGCATTACCCCAACCCGTTCGAAGAGGCGGTGCGGATCGTTTTTCACACGGAGCGCGCCGTTCGTGCCCGTCTGGAGGTCTTCGATGTGCTGGGCCGTCGGGTGCTCGTCCGGCCCTGGCAAGCGTTCGCCGGGGGAGACCATAGCCTGACGCTGCGCCCTGGTTTGTCCCCCGGGTCATACTTTCTGCGGCTGATCCTGGACGATGGGGGACAGGGGCAATCGTTCACGCGGCCCATAATCGTTTTTTGATAGGCTGACACGGGGCAGTTTGCGAGCCCCATGAACAAGGTGTGAGGCAACCATGCCGGATGCGATGCGCTTCAACTGGCGGATTTGGCGAAGTTGGACGTTTGCCAATGCGTGGAGCGAGCTGGTTGGATTGGCAGGCAGTGCCGGCCTTGCGATCCTGGTTTTCGGAACGGCCGCGCCGAGCGACACAGCAGCGATCCTGTTTGTCGCCTGCATAATGATCATTATGGCTACCCTCCTTGAAGGGGGCGTTGTCGGATTTGCACAGTGGCGTGTGCTCTCCGGCACACTGAGCCAACTGACTGCCCGGCAATGGATTGGGGCAACGGTCCTGGGGGCGTTTGTTGCCTGGGGGCTCGGCATGCTTCCCAGTACGATCATGTCCTTGCAGGAAACGACAACAGAGGCAGATCTACCAGAGTTAGGTATAGGCCTCATGATGGGCCTTGCTGCGGTCATGGGTCTGGTGCTGGGCCCTGTTCTGGCCCTCTTCCAGTGGTTGGTGTTACGTCGGCACCTTCGCGGTGCAGCATGGTGGATACCGGCTCACGCCGTGGCCTGGGCCTTTGGGATGATGATCATCTTTGCCGGTGCAGGATCGCTTTCTACCGAAGCCTCATTATGGGCCACGGGTGGCGTATTGGCCGGCACATGCCTGCTTGCAGGCACGGTGGTGGGCGCCCTTCACGGCCTGGTGTTGATCTGGCTGTTGCGGGAGAATCGGGCAAGCGTTTCGGTCGTCAACGACGCGTGAGGGCTGTAGCTTTTTCTTTTTGCGTAGAATAGCCTTCTGTTCGGGATGTTCGCTTCGCTCACACGTCAGCCCAGCGTCGGCGGCACCACTTCGAAGCCGGGGTAGGTCTGGCCGCTGGCGTGGTTCACGCTCCTCTCGGCCACGGACATCGAGGGGCCGTCGTGGGGTCCAGGGGGGCTGTTAGGGCATTACCCCAACCCGTTCGAAGAGGCGGTGCGGATCGTTTTTCACACGGAGCGCGCCGTTCGTGCCCGTCTGGAGGTCTTCGATGTGCTGGGCCACCGGGTGCTTGTCCGGATCTCTGCCAGCGTGAGAAACGTCCGTCGTTACCCTGCCTCGGGCGATTTTTCAATCACGACGTTGAGGGCGCGGCGGAAGCGGGCGGTGGCGGCGGCCGGGTCGTCGGCGGTGGTGATGGCCGTCATGACGGCGATGCCGTGGGCGCCGGCTTGGAGGGCGGGCCGCACCCGCTCCGGCGTGATCCCGGCGATGGCGATGACGGGAATCGAGACGGCGCGGCAGGCCGCTTCCAGGCCTGCCAGGCCCTTCACCGAGGCTGGGTTCGCTTTGGAGCGTGTGGGGAAGACCGGGCCGAATCCGACGTAATCGGCGCCCTCCGCCTCGGCGCGCCGGGCCGCCTCCACCGTCGTAGCCGTGCCGCCGATGATGGCATTGGGGCCGAGGAGCCGGCGCGCTTCTTCGATAGGGAAATCAGTCTGCCCGAGATGCACGCCCGCCGCACCGAGGGCCAGGGCCACATCCAGGTGATCGTCGATGAGGAGAGGGCAGCCGGCTTCGGCGCAGGCGGCGGCGGTGAGACGCGCCTCATGCAGCACGTGCCGGATGCCGCCAGCCTTCTGGCGGAACTGAATCGTGTCCGCGCCGCCTTCGATCGCCAGGCGCGCCAGCTCGGCGTGCGAAAAACGCTGCTGAAAAACGAAGTCGGTGAGGACGTGCAGGCGGCCTACGCGCATGGGGTTGTTTCGGGTGAGGACGGCATGTAGATTGGCCGGGCGGGCCGCGCGGAGAACGGCGACGGCTACGCGCTCGGTTCCCCCTTCTCAATTCTTCCCCGACCATGCCTGATCTCTCCTCTTCCCGCCGCGATTTCCTGAAGAAGACCGCCCTGGCCGGCGCCGCTACGGCGCTTGCCCCCACCGTGCGTGCCGCTGCTTTTCGCCCGGCGGCCGGGCCGGTGGTCATCGCCAGCGGAAACGGAGAGGGGGCCGTGGCACGGGCCTATGAGATGATCAGCCAGGGCGCCGACACGCTCGACGCCGTCGTGGCAGGCGTCAATCTGGTGGAGGAGGACCCGGACGACATGAGCGTGGGCTACGGCGGCCTGCCCAACGAGGACGGCATCGTCGAACTGGATGCCTCGGTGATGCACGGGCCGACGCACCGGGCCGGGGCCGTGGCGGCGCTCCAGGGCATCAAGTATCCCTCCAAGGTGGCGCAGAAGGTGCTGCAACGGAGCGACCACGTGCTGCTGGTGGGAGAGGGGGCGCAACGCTTTGCCCGGATGCACGGCTTCCCCGTTGAGGACCTGCTGACCGACCGGGCGCGTGCGGTCTGGGTGGAGTGGAAAGAGACGCTGTCGAATAAGGACGATTACCTCCCGCCCCACGGCCCCGACGACGTGGACCTGGGCGCGGACCTGCGCGAGATCCTGCGGCACTACGGCACCATCCATTGCTCCGCCCTCGACGCGGCGGGCAACATCAGCGGCGTCACCACCACCAGCGGCCTCGCCTTCAAGATTCCCGGGCGGGTGGGCGATTCGCCCATCATCGGCGCCGGCCTCTACGTCGACAACGAGGTGGGGGCCGCCGGCAGCACGGGGCGCGGCGAGGCCAACCTGGAGAACCTCGCCACCTTCCTCATCGTCGAGCGCATGCGGATGGGCGACAGCCCGGAGGCGGCCTGCCTCGAAGCCTGCCGGCGCATTGTGGCCCATACGAAGCTGGCGCGGCTGCGCGACGCCCAGGGCCGCCCCGCTTTCAACGTCAGCTTCTACGCGCTCAACAAAGCCGGCGAAGTGGGCGGC
>JAHEMB010000384.1 GCA_024643915.1 Rhodothermaceae bacterium
TCGCCGGGCCGTAGAAGGACATCAGCGTCCCGAGCGTCGCCATCTGAACCCGCGAGGAAGGCTGATGGCGGAGGCTCTGCCGCATCTGAATCAGGGTGTTTTCGTCGCCGAGGGCATGCAGGCCGGCTACCGCAGCCACGCGGCAACGCTCGTCCGGGTCGTGGCGGTAGATCGACAGCAGCACCGGGATCGTCACTGAGAGATCAACGTCATCGCGGCGAAACGTGGCAAGGTGGGTGATCTGCTGGAGGGCCCCCTGCCTGATTTCGGCTATGGGCGATTGGAGGGATCTAGCGAGTTGTTGGCCGATAAAGGTGCTCCAGGTCGGCACGGCTTGGGCGTCGGGTGAAGGCTCGGTAAACTGAGCCTGTGCCGTAAGCGAGAGCAGGAAAGCCAGCGTGGCCAGACAGGTCAAGGTTTTCGTGGTTTTCATGGTAGGTTTCTCCTTTTGGGGTGGTGCGAGATGCTTTGGATGACTCGGCGTAGTAGTGCCCCTCATCCTCAATGGCAGCAAGGCCATCCCAAACCCTTCACGACGGCCCATATTATTTGCTTATTATGGGAGAATCGAGTATTGATAAGGATATGCGCGTAGTCTCTCTGGCCTATCCACGCCGCGTGCAACCGATCGCGATACCATGCTCTCGCAGGCCGATGTGACCCAACTGCTGCACGCCTATGGGGAGGGCGACCGCGCAGCCCTGGACCGGCTCATGCCCATCGTCTATGCACAGCTCCGCGAGCTGGCGCACGCCCGGCTTCGCCAAGAGCGACCGAACCACACGCTCAACACAACGGGCCTGGTGCACGAGGCCTATCTGAAGCTCGTCGACGTCAACCGGGTGCCCTGGGAGAGCCGGGCGCATTTCTATGCGATGGCCTCGAAGGTGATGCGGCGCGTTTTAATCAACTATGCCAAGCAGCGGAAGGCGCAGAAGCGCGGCGGGGGCGCGCCCCACGAGGCGTTTGAGGAGGAGCGCTTGATCCCGGATGCGTATGCCGAGACGCTGCTGGAATTGGAAGAGGCGCTCACGCGACTGGAGGCGGTCTATCCCCAGCAAGCCGAGGTGGTGGAGCATCGCTATTTCGGCGGGTTTACGAATCAGGAGACGGCCGAGGTGCTGGGGGTGTCTCTGACGACCGTGGAGCGGCACCTGCGTTTTGCGCGTGCCTGGCTCGCACAGGAGTGGCGCGGCGACCTGGCGCTGTGATGAAGGACTCGACCCCCTTTTCCTGCCAATGAGGGGGAGCACGACAGAACGCACACCCCGCGTGGAGACCTTGCGATGAACACTCCGGTGTCCCCAGAGCGCGCCGAGCAGGTCCGGAAACTCTTCGATGTGGTCGCCGACCTCGCGCCCGAGGAGCGCGGCCCACGCCTTCTTCAGGAAGAAGACCCCACACTACGTGGCCAGGTCGAATCCTTGCTTGCCGCCTACGACTGCGCCGACGACGTCTTGCGCGCGCTTGAGCAGCCTGCGCCCGCCGTTTCCGACCCTCTCATCGCCCGAAAAGTCTCTCACTTTCAGATCATCGAGAAGCTCGGCGGCGGGGGGATGGGCGTCGTTTACCGGGCGCGCGACCTCAAGCTCGACCGAACCGTGGCGCTGAAATTTCTGCCGCCACACCTGAGCGCCGACGCGGAAGCGAAGCGGCGTTTCATCACGGAAGCCAAGGCCGCCTCGGCCCTCGATCATCCCCACATTGGCGTCGTGCATGAGATCGGCGAGACGGCCGACGGGCGGCTCTTCATCGCGATGGCCTTCTATGCCGGCGAGACCCTGAAGAAGAAGATCGCGCGGGGGCCGCTGCCGGTAGAAGAAGCTGTGGCGTATGCGGCGCAGATGGCCGAGGGGCTGGCAGTAGCGCACGAGGCAAACATCGTGCACCGAGACGTCAAGCCCGCCAACGTGATGGTGACCGAACGGGGACGGGTAAAGCTCGTTGACTTTGGCCTGGCGAAGCGGGATGATGTGAGTCTGACGCAGACAGGCACGACGCTAGGAACGATCTCGTACATGAGTCCAGAGCAGGCACAGGGCAAGCCAGTCGATCACCGGACGGATCTATGGTCGCTGGGCGTGGTCGTGTACGAGATGCTCACGGGCGCACAGCCGTTCTCTGGTGATTATGCCCAGGCAATTATCCACGCGATCCTGAAAGAGGAGCCGGCGCCGGTGCGCACGTTGCGCCCTGAGGTGCCCGTGGCAGTGGCCGGGGTCGTCGCGAAGTTGCTTGAGAAGGATCCGGCAGCGCGCTACGAAAACGCCAGAGACGTGCTGGCCGATCTCGACGGGCCGCGGCGGGTAAAGGATACGGCGCAGCCTACAGGCCGGGCCGCCCTAACCCTGTCTTTCCGCCGCCCGCGTGTCCTGGCCTATGGCGCGACCGTTCTGGTGCTCCTACTTGCGCTCATCGCATACTTTTCTTTGACTGGCCCGCCCACGCCCCTCGACTCGATTGCCGTACTGCCCCTCGAAAACCTGACGGGCAGCCCGGAGCAGGCGTACTTCGTCGACGGCATGACGGAAGCGCTGATCGGCAACCTGGGTCGGATCAAAGGGCTGCGGCGCGTGATTTCCCGCACCTCGGTGATGCGCTTTAAGGGCACGGACCGGTCGCTGCCTGAAATTGGACGCGCCCTGGATGTGGCCGTCGTCGTGGAAGGCTCGGTGCGTGCGCATGGGGACCAGGTCCAGATCGATGTGCGGCTGATTGATGCCGGCACCGAGGAGCGCTTGTGGGAGCAGAGTTTCGTGCGTGCAATGGGGGATGTGCTCGCGTTGCAGAACGAGGTGGCCCGGGCCATTGCGCAGGCGGTGGCGGTGCAACTGACGCCGATGGAGGAGGCGCATCTGGCCGAAGCCCCTGCGGTGAATCCTGAAGTGTACGATCTCTATCTCAAGGGCCTCCAAGCCCGTGTCGAGGATATGCTTAACCGCCAGTTAACGATAGAATACTTCGAGCAGGCCGTTGCACTCGATTCAAGCTTCGCACCGGCCTACGCCGCGCTGGCTATCGAATACGCGCTGCTGGGTGGGTTTGACCTACTTCACGGTGGCGAGGTCAAAGCAACGCAGTTCGCGGAGCGGGCTCTCTCTCTGGACCCATCGTTGTCAGAGCCCTACGTGGCCCTGGGGCTCGTGCGCGAGCTGGTAGACTGGGATTGGGCCGGGGCCGAGGCGGCTTTCCTGCAAGCCATAGAACGCAGCCCTGGTGATGCCTTCGCCCACCACGAGTTGGCCGAGCTCTTGATGCGCCTGGGACGGTTCGAGGAGGCTTTAACCTGGGAGAAACAGGCATTGTATCTGGATCCCCTTTCGGCGCGATACCAGAGCGGTGTGGGAGAGGTCTATCTCTACAGCCGCCGGTACGACGCGGCCATCGCCGAGCTAGAGAAGGCCATGGCGCTTAATCCGAACGTGGGGCCCTACTATCTGGGCCACGCGTATTGGCATAAGGGCCAGTATGAGGAAGCGCTGAGATGGTGGGAGGGACCGGGTATAATGGATATTGTCCTCGAGACAGGTCGCATTAGATACGCGGCGGTGCAGGGGCAGCAGGAGAAGGCTAGAGGTGCGCTCAGAGAAATGGAGGCTGCATGGGCGCAAGGGGAGGGCGGACTGTTTATTTTATGGAGTATAGCATTAATCTACACAGATTTAGGAGACACGGATCAGGCCTTGAAGTGGCTGGAGCGAGCCTTTGACGAGCATTTAGGGTTTCTCGTCTATCTCAAGGTAGAACCTGGTTTCATTCCGCTGCACGACGAACCGCGCTTCCAGGCGTTGCTGGCAAAAATGGGGCTGGGGCCCTGAGGGCCCGCATTCAGATTGCTCTCTGTGTCAGTATGGACGTGTGAACGGTTGGACGTGTGGAAGAAGGCACACGCAAACTCAAAAACACGTCCATACGCCCCTACGATAAAACCTCAGCCGGATTTGGTGTCAGTTCTCTCCTGTCGCCTGCTCGATCTGCTCCTCGGCCTCCTGCTCTTCCTCCGGCGTGGCTTCGGGTTTCTCCTGCTCGGCGGGGGCCTCGGGCTGGAGGCTCAAGGCGATGTAGACAGGGAAATGGTCGGAGCCGAAAGCGGGGAGGCGTTCGATCTGGATGAGCTCGAAGTGCTCTGAATGAAAAACGTGGTCGAGCGGCCAGCGCATGAGCACGTTCTTCGCGTGGAACGTGTTGAACATGCCCCGCCCGATGCGTGGATCGAGCAGCCCACTCACCTTCTGGAAGAGCGTCGTGGTGTGCGACCAGGCCACATCGTTGAGGTCGCCCGCGACGACGGTCGGGTCGTCGATGTTTTCCACCTCGCGGCCCACCAGGAGCAGCTCGGCGTCGCGCTCGGTGGTGTCTTTGGCTTCTTTCGGATAGGGGGGCTTGGGGTGGAGGCCGTAGAAACGGAGGGTGTCGCCCGAGGCCAGCCGCACGCGCGTGTGAACCGAGGGAATGTCTTCCTCCAGCATGTACTTGATCTCGGGGTCGATCAGTTCGAGGCGGGAGTGCAACAACATCCCGTACGTGTTGTCGATAGGCGCCTTGACGGTGTACGGGTATTCGTTCTCGATCACACGCAGTTGCTTCTCCCACCAGTGGTCCGTTTCCACCGTCAGCACGATGTCCGGGTCGTATTCGTCGATGAATAGCAGGAGGCGTTCCGTCTCGCGGTTGTCCATCAAAACGTTGGCGATGAGGAGCGCGAGACTCGTGTCCGGCGAAGCCTCCTCCGTCGCTACGACCTGCTTCTGTGCGAGCCGTGTGTAGGGAAACATCTGGATGCCCTGATAGACCAC
>JAHEMB010000385.1 GCA_024643915.1 Rhodothermaceae bacterium
TGAGGCCGATTTTGAATGCAGAGGACGCGGCTACCGGTCATGAGTCTCGGGCAGGTAGCGCGCAGGAAGGGGCTGCCCAGGGCGCTCGGGGTCCCAAAGGACCGAGGCGACCCACCAGCGCGTCCCGTCATGGACGAGTTGGATGCTGTTGACGCCCCGCAGGAAAGGCTCGCCGTCTTCGGTGCGGGAGCCGGCATACGTGCTGAAGGCGTGCAAAACGTGGCCGAACTGCTCGGTCCGCCGCGCCAGTTCTTTCTCAAAAAAGCCGTCCTCTTCGAGGCGCGGCCCCACGTTGTTCACGTAGTCTTCGGGCCGCATGGTTACGAGGGAGACGCTGTCCTGCCCGGGATAAAGGACGGCCATGAGGCGGGCGTCCTCAATGAAAAGCGACCGGAAGCGATCCCAGTCGCGGGCTTGCCCGGCTGGCCCCGAGATGACATCGTAGAGTGCTGCGATGAGGGCGTCCGGTGAATCGAATTCGCCTGGCTGTGCCTCGGCGTGTTGCATCGGCATGACGAGTGCGCAGAGGAGGAGCAAAACAGAGAAGGGTCGCATAAGCTAAAGGAGGGGTCGCGTGAAAGAGGAATTTAGCCAAAGGTAGCGCTCTGAGCGATTCGGAGCAAGGGAAGACGAAACCGAGCCTCCCTCCGCGCATATGCGTCGGTGGAACGAAAGTGAAAGGCCGTGGTGCGCTGAGAAGGCGGGCCAGGCCGCGATTCCGTAAACAACAGCAGGAACGGGCGAACCGCTTATTCCCTGCCAAGCCGTATGGATCATCTGCGATGGAAAACGCTGGCTGAGATCACTGCTGAGGACCGTTCCCCGGTCTTCCAGCCGGTCCTTGCCCCTGTCGCAGATACGGAACTGGAGGAAGAATACACCCCGGAGACCTGGGAGACGCCGGGTGATCAATTCCCTGAATCGGAAGACATCTTCGTCGCGCCGCCGCCCCCGGTGCCAGCCGAAGCGCCGCCGCCCCCCGCAGCAGTAGAGGAGCTGGTGCTGGCGGAGTCCGTCCGAGAAGAAACGCCGCGAAAGCCGCGTCATTCCATCGCGCCCTATGTCATCGGCCTGCTCTTGCTGCTGCTGTTCGTCATCGCCACCATCCTTCTGCTGCGCGACGAGCCGACCCCGGCGGTGGGCGGTCTTGATCCCATCGAAGCGATAAGCTCGGAGGAGGGCGCGGCCTTCGGCGCAGAAGCGGCCGCTGTGACGGAGCGACTCAACGCGTGGAGCAATGACACGAGACAATTTCTGCGTGGAGCACCCAGCGAACTCAGCCAGGCCGAGGCCCAGACCCTGGAGAAACGGTACGATACGCTGATGCTAGACGTTGGCGCATTGCCGGAAGCCGTGCGCGCCGACGACAGCGTGGCAGCCAGGCTTGATGAAGCAGAGGAGATCCGGGCAGCCCTCCAGGCATTGCGCGCCGAAGTGGAGGCGCCGGCTTCTGTGGATCTGCCGGTGGTAGAAGCGCAACCGACCACCCCGCCGCCCCGGCGCCGCGCCGAGCGAAATCCTCGCACCACGCCGCCCGCGCAACGCAACGCGGCCCCGTCGACACAAGCGGAGGAGCCCACGCCGGCGCCAGCGGAAGAGCCGAGCCCGCCTGTGCGTTCCCCTGCGCCGATGGAGGAGGAGCCCTCGGGGCCGGTGAAGATCGACGACCTCCTGCGTAGCAAACGCTATAAAGTTGACGAGGCGGCCCTCAACGATGTCCTCAAGGCCGGCTACGGTGGTGTCGGCGTCATCGGCCTCGAAGAGCTGCGGCGCATGGCCGCTTTTAGTAAGGCCCCCCTGCGGCTGGCGCGGGTGGACGAGACTACCACGGCGCATCTTCCACTCACCACATCCAATCCTGTCGAGGCCGCCGTCCTCGTGCCTAACCGAAATGGCGGCACCACGCTGTATCTGGTCGTCGAGAATGAATAGGTGGGGTGCCGGGTGCCGCCCTCTCGCTAAACGCATGACGTCTCAACGACAAAAGAAAGCCCGGCTCCCCACCAAGAAGCCGGGCTTTGCCCCACCATTTGTGCAAGATGTGCACACGGACGGAGATCCGTCCTGAGTTGACATTTCTATAGACAGATTTCTGACGGGTAAAATAGCACTTCCCTAAGAATCGTTACATTTCGCCGCCCGCTCTCGCAGGTTTTATCTTCTCAGCGGCCATTTTCTTCTCATAGAATCTTTTCCTACGCTATGCGTCTGGTTGCTCAACTATTTATCGTCGTTGGGATGGGCTTGCTGGTCGGATGTGCTTCAACCGAGCGCACCGTGCCGGATGAGGACAAGGCGTTTCGCGTGATGTCCTTCAACCTTCGCGTGAATGTAGCCAGCGACGGGGAGAAAGCCTGGCCTTATCGAAAGGATCAGGCTGCCAACGTGGTCCGCTCCCACCGCACGGACCTCATGGGCGTGCAGGAGGCGACGCAAGAGATGCTCGCCGACGTGCAGGCGCGGCTGCCTGGTTTCGCCTGGTTCGGCGTGGGGCGTGCGGACGGGGAAGAGGGGGGCGAGTACAGCGCCATCTTCTACCGCACCGCACGCTTCGAGCTGCTCAAACAGGCTACCTTCTGGCTCTCCGAGACGCCCGACGTGCCCGGCAGCAAGAGCTGGGACGCGGCCATCGAGCGCATTGTCACCTGGGGGCGGCTGCGGGATCGGCAGACGGGCGCGACGTTTTATCTGTTCAACACGCACTTTGACCACGTCGGCGAGCAGGCTCGGCAAGAGAGCGCCCGGCTGTTGCTGCGCAGGATCGAAGAGATCGCAGGGGAGGCCCCGGTCCTCGTCACCGGAGATTTCAACGCCGCACCGCATTCGAAGCCTTACGCCCTCCTGATCAACAGGCTCGAAGACGCCTTTCGCGCGACGCAGCAGGCCCACGAAGGCCCGACCTCTACCTGGAACGGCTTTGGCGAAATAGAGGCAGGACGGCGTATTGACTTCATATTTGCGGGGGGGCCGGTCCGCATCCTCCGCCACGCCATCCTCGCCGACCGCAGCGAAGGGCGGTGGCCTTCCGACCACCTGCCGGTGCTGGCGGAGGTGGTCGTGAAACAGCCGTAGCATCGTTACAACTTTTGGAGCTTTTCCCCGACTTTTGCACCTTGACAGGCTGCGCTATTTTTGATAGGATGTAAACGTTTACAGTGGCTTGGGGGCGTTGCTATTCGCTTAAACGTTGTCAGTCACTACGCTTGCGCAAAACGCCCGAGAGGCCGATGGGCATCACCATCAAAGAAGTGGCGCGCGAGGCGGGGGTGTCGGTCGCCACTGTCTCCCGCGTGATCAATGACAGCGGGCCGGTCAACGAGGCCACGCGGCGGCGGGTGGAGAGGGCAGCACGGGCTTTGCGCTACGTACCCCACGGGGCGGCCCGCAGCCTCATTACCAGCAAGACCATCACGCTCGGTGTGCTCCTGCCCGACCTCTTCGGTGAGTTTTTCTCCGAGGTCATTCGGGGCATCGACCAGCGGGCACAACGCGACGGATATCACATTCTCGTTTCAAGCTCGCACCGAAAGAAAAGTGACATTGAAGCAGCCCTGCAAGCCATGAGCGGACGCGTAGACGGGCTGCTCGTGATGTCGCCGGACCTGAGCATAGACGCCTTACAGGCGAACCTGCCGGAAGCGCTGCCGGTGGTCCTGCTGAATTGCGAGGTCAAGGGGATGCAATACGACACCCTCAACATAGACAATTTCGGAGGAGCGCTTGCGATGTCCCGCCACCTCCTCGCTCTCGGACACGAACGGATCGCCTTCGTCAGGGGCGCCTCCGGCAACCACGACGCCGACGAGCGCTTGCGCGGTTACCGTGTAGCGACGCAGGAGGCCGGCATGTGGGAAGCGGCGCTCGAACTCGACGGCGATTTCAGCCAGGCCTCGGGGCATGAGGCCGTGCGGCAGGCGCTGGCCATGTCGCCGCGCCCCTCCGCACTTTTCGCCGCCAATGATGCGATGGCCATCGGCGCCCTGAGTGCGCTCCGAGAGGCAGGCGTGGACGTGCCCGGTGAGGTAGCTGTCACCGGATTTGACGACATCCCCATTTCGAAATATCTGAGCCCGCCCCTCACCACCGTACGTGTCGGCATCAGCGAACTCGGCGCGCAGGCTACGGCCCGGCTCATTGAAGCCGTGGAGGAGAATGGCAACCGAACTAAGCGAAAGGAAACAGCGCCGACGCACCTCGTGGTGCGGCGGTCCTGCGGTATGCATCCAGAAAACTCACCCTAGATGATCACCCGAACCTTTCTTTTTTCCACCAGACGGAGAATCAACATGAACGCAAAAGCTACGATTGGTTGGACGTGGTGCCTGTTGCTCGTTCTGGCGACAGCGGTATCGGCCCAGCCCGCCCGTAACGGCGAAGACGCTATCTGGGCCCGCGACGTCGATGGTGCCGCCTTGACCCTCGACGGATTGCTGGACGAGGCCGCCTGGGGGCAGGCCGAGAGCGTCCACCTTTCTTACGAGGGCGACTTTTTCTCGCCCGGCGGCGGCTGGCAGCTCCAGTCCGGCGAAAACCCGGACGATCCGGTCGATGCCACCGTCTATTTCCTGCGCGATGGCAACGACCTCTGGATCGGCGTCGATGCCAAAGACAAGTCCATCGGCGGCTCGATGGGCTTCTTCCAGCACGACGGCATCGTGCTTTCCATCAATGACCACACTAACCGCACCACGTTCGGGTACGTCGATGGCGCCTGGACCGGCGACAACTGGGGCGTTCACGATAATACCGATGAGGTCTTCTACACCTGGATCGTCCGCCCCGAC
>JAHEMB010000386.1 GCA_024643915.1 Rhodothermaceae bacterium
GGCCTCGCTCATCACGCTCCTGCTCGAAGACGGCACCATCGGCCTGGTGGATCTGACCGATCCCTCCGCGCCCGAGGCGTTCGTCTTTAACGATCCCGCCGCCGTGGCCCGCGTCGATGCGGCCTCCGCAGACCGCGCCCAGCTCTCGACCGCCAAGGACGGCGAGCGCATCTGGTTCATCAACCAGAATCGACAGCTTGCCTTTCTGGAAGTCGAGACCGGCCAGGTGAGTGTCTTCGAGAGCCTGTTCTTGCAGGAGGCAGGCGACCTGTGGAACGCCTCCATCTCGCCGGACGAAAACTTCGTCGCGCTGGTCTCGGCCTACGTGGAGGATCCGACGCTCTACATCTGGAACGGAGACCAGATTTTCGCTGTGCCCCTCGAAGCCGAGACGACGCAGGAGGGCATCCAGAACCAAACCATTCAGTACCCGGACGTGATCACCTGGTCGCCGAACCCGAGCGTGCCCAAGGTGGCTTTCGACGCTTTCCACGCCTCGCCTTTCGGGGGGGGCGCTTCGATCACTTACTGGGGCATGTACGAGCTCGATTTCGAGACGGGGACCATCTTCAACCTGATTCCGGCGCAGCCCACCAACCTGAGTGTGGGCAACGTGACCTACAGCAATACCGATCCGGACCTCGTCGCCTTCAACGTGATTGACGAGACCGGGACGTGGGACGTGGTGGTGGGCGATCTGGGCGGCGGCGAAACCTTCGCGCTCGACCTATCTTCGTTCACGCTCAACGGCGCGCCGATCACGGACGGGCAGCGGCCCACCTTCTCGCCGGACGACGCCTTCCTAGCTTTCAGCACGCCTGCCAACAACGCCCTGCTCTTTTTCGATGGGGAGCAACTGACGTTCCTGGATCTCCAGGCGGCCACCTACAACCCGCGCTGGTTCGTGCGCAGCGGCTCCGGCGGGACGCAGAACCAGGCGCCGACGGCGCAGGCCACCGCCTCGGCTTCGTCCGGCCCGGCGCCGCTCCTCATCACCTTCAACGGCACTGCTTCCAGCGACCCGGACGGCGACGCGCTTTCGTATCGGTGGGCCTTCGGCGACGGCACCGTGGGTAGCGGGGCCAGCACCGCCCATACGTTCGCGACGCCCGGCACGTACACCGTCACGCTGACCGTGACCGACAGCGGTGGCCTCAGCGGCGCGGCCTCACTCCAGGTGACGGTCGAAGGGACGGCTGTGGACACCGAGCCCGGCGCGGAGCTGCCGGAAGCGTTCGCCCTCGAAGCCGCCTATCCGAACCCTTTCAACCCGGCGACGACGATCCGCTACGCCCTGCCCACGACTGCCGAGGTGCATCTGGCCGTTTATGACCTCTTCGGGCGGGAGGTGGCGCGGCTTGTTGAGCAGGTGCAGGGGGCGGGCCGCTATGAGGTGACCTTCGACGCCACACACCTCGCCAGCGGCCTCTACCTCTACCGTATCGAGGCCGGCAGCTTCCGGGCCGCCCGGCGTATGTTATTGGTCAAATGAGAAGTGTGTGAGCCCGGCGGCGCCGTGCGGCGACTGACACGACCCTCCAGGTAAGCTCCAAATTCCAGAATTCAAAGGGGGGCTGTAGCAAGACTTGGAATTTGGAGCTTAGAATTTTTTCAGGGGCGCTTTTTCCTCCTTTCTAGCCGGGGCTTTCGAATTCGCTTGAGAGTGGGGCGCCGGGGAATTAACTTAGCGGCCTTTACGGATGACCCCCATCCGTGCCGCTCTCTTCTCCAACCCCGCAGCCTCATGAGATCCTTGCTCCTGCTCCTGTTGTTGAGCCTGCTGCCCTCGGCGCTTTTCGCGCAGGCCGACATCCGCTACACCCTCACCGGCACCGTCCTCGACGAGGGCGGCACGCCACTTCCCGGCGTCACCGTCTTCCTTCAGGAGACGCGCGCCGGCACCACCACCGATGCCGACGGCCGCTACGAGCTCGATGGCACCATTGCCCCCGGCACTTACACGCTCGCCTTTTCCTTTGTTGGCTTCGCCGCCCAGACGCGCCCGGTGACGCTCAGCATCGCCAACCCCACGGCGACGGTGGACGTGACGATGCGCAGCGACATCCTTAACCTCGACGAGCTTATCGTGACGGGCAACTCGCCCACGGCCACACGCCGGCAGCTCGGCAACAACATCACTGTCCTCGCCGACATCCCACTCGAAAAGACCGGGGCGACGAACGCGCTTGCGGCCCTCTCGGGGCGGGTGATGGGCGCCCAGGTGAGCCAGAACAACGGCGACCCGGCGGGCGGCATCTCGCTCCGGCTGCGCGGCGCCTCTTCCATCACCGGCTCCTCCGATCCCCTCTACATCGTCGATGGCGTCATCGTCGATAACTCGTCGCAGAACGTCATCAACCTCTCGGGCGATGGGATGGGGACGGGTTTCCTGGCCGGGCAGAACCGGCTGGTGGACCTCAACCCGGCGGACATCGAGCGGATCGAGGTGCTCAACGGCGCGGCGGCGGCGGCCGTCTACGGCTCGCGTGCCTCCAACGGCGTCGTGCAGATCTTCACCAAGCGCGGGCGCGCCGGGCGGCCCGTCATTAACTACGCCGTGGGCCTGACGCAGAACAGCCTCCGCAACGAGCCCTACCTGACCGACCATCCCTTCCGCTTCGGCGTGCAGGGCGCCCCCCGCCTCTCGACGACGCAGGACCGCCTCACGATCCTCCTCACACTCGGCCTCTCGGAAGCCCAACTTGCCCAGATGGGCGTGGACTTCGTCAAGGTCGGCTCCGTCAACCGCCTGCTCATCACCGATACCTACGCGGTGGAGCGGTACAATTACTGGGACGAGATTTTCCGCACGGCCTACGGCGTGGAGCAGGACCTTTCCATCTCCGGCGGCAGCGACCGGACGCGCTACTTCGTCTCGGGCAGCTTCCTCTCCAACGGCGGCATCGTCGATAACACCTCGTTCGACAAATACACCGGGCGCGTCCGCCTCGACCAGACGCTGGCGAGCTGGGCCGACCTCTCGGCGGGGCTGTCCTTTACCTACTCCGAGAGCCAGGACATGCCCAACGGCAACAACTTCTTCTCGCCTGTCTCCACCGTCTACATCATCGACAACGTGTGGGACATCACCGAGCGCGACGAGAACGGCGAGCTGATGCCGGTGGAGCCGGTGCGCCTCAACCCGCTCTCCGTCATCGAGACGTTCGACATCACGCAGAAGACGAACCGGGCCACGGGCAGCCTCAACCTGAACCTCTACCCGCTCGAAGGGCTCACGCTCACGGGCGTGATGGGGCTGGATTCGTACGCCCTCGAAGGCCAGGAATTCCACCCGCGCGTGCCCTACGGCGGCGTCAGCGCGGCCTTCTTCCCCGACGGCTACGCGAGCGTGGCGAAGGACAACGTCCTCCTGCTCAATGCCGATTTGACGGCCTCCTACAACACGCTCCTGACGCCCAAACTCCGCTCCACCACGACGGGCGGTTACAGCATCCAGTACAACCGCTCGAACTTCACCGCGCAGGAGGGCCGGGACCTTGCGCCCTTCGTCAGCACCATTGCGGCGGCGAGCAACTATTTCACCGCGCCCCGCCAGTTCCTCGCCCAGCGCATGATTGCGGGCGGGTTCTTGCAGGAAACCTTCGGCTTTGACGAGCAATTCTTCCTGACGGTGGCCGGGCGCGTGGACGGCTCTTCCGCCTTTGCCGAGAACAACCAGCAGCAGTTCTACCCGAAGGCGAGCGTGAGCTGGGTGACTTCGGAGCTATGGAAGGACGACGCCGGCCTCTCCAACACCATCTCCACGCTCAAGCTGCGCGGCTCCTACGGCGAGGCGGGCAACCTGACAGGCATCGGCCCCTACGACCGCTACAACAACTACCTGCTCTCCACGCTCAACGGGCTGACGGCCATCACGCCCTCGCCCGTGCTGGCCAACCCGGATGTGAAGCCGGAGCGCATGGCGGAGATCGAGGTAGGCGCCGACGCGGCTTTCTTCGCCTCGCGCCTGGGCCTCTCGGTCAACGTTTACCGGCAGAAGGTGCAGGACCTGCTCCTCTTCCGCCCGCTCCCCCCCACCGTGGGCGGCACCAGCATCGTCACCAACGTCGGCGACGAGAACACCTTCATCCGCAACACCGGCTTTGAGCTGATGCTGAACGCGAATGTGGTGCGGACGCCGGAATGGACGTGGGATCTGGGGCTGCTCTACAACCGCAACGAGAATGTGGTGAAGGGGATCGAGGGCGTGATCGCGCTGCGCGGCGCGGACGGGCCGCAGTACGTGATCGACGGCCAGCCCTTCGGCGTGTTTTACGGGCGTTACTACGCGCGCGACGACGCGGGCAACCTGCTCCTGACCGATCAGGGCCTGCGCCAGCCCGAGCGCGGCACCGACGACAGCGACTGTTCCATTGTGGACACGCGTGACTGTGCCTCGCGCGATGCCAACGGCCAGCCCGTCGGCACCGAGTTGCGCCGTGTGCTGGGCTCGCCTGATCCCGACTGGACCGGCTCCTTCTCCTCGGACGTGCGCTACGGCAAGGTCGGGCTGCGCGTCCTCATCGATGCTGCCATTGGCGGGGAGATTTACAACTGGAACCGGATCACGGGCAACAACGTGGGCTCCGGCGAACTGGCCGAGGCCGAGTTGAAGGGCGAGGTGCCGCGCGGCACGGTCGCCTCCATCGCCGGCGGTGTGACGGGGCAGCGCATCCAGGAGGAGCACGTCGAGGACGCCTCCTTCGTCAAGATCCGCGAGGTGGCCCTCACCTACGACGCCGGGCGCGTCGGCCCCTGGTTCTCCAACGTGGGCCTCT
>JAHEMB010000387.1 GCA_024643915.1 Rhodothermaceae bacterium
GGAGTCGGAGATTGCTCGATTTTACCTCTGCCCCTCTCCGGCTCTCCGTTTCTCCGCTTCTCCTTCAGTTCGTGGCGACTTCGGTAGCGGCAGGGCGGAAGAGATAGACGTAGCGCGGCTCTGTGAGCACGACGAGGTGGCCGTCTTTGGCCGCAAGGGCGGACTTTACGCGGCCCCGCAGTTCCGTCTCCCAGCGCTGCTCGCCCGTGCGGCGGTCCACGGCGTAGAGCATGCGCCCAAGGCTGCCGATGTAGACCAGATCGCGGGTGACGAGCGGCGCGGCGGCGAAAGCCTCGTCCACCCCGAACTGCCAGCGTGTCTCTCCTGTGGCCGCGTCAAGGGCGCGCAAAATGCCGTCGGTGCCGCCGAAGAAGACCAGGCCGTCGGCAACGGCGGGCGAGGCAAAACGGACGGTGGTGTCGGCCAAGGCGTAGCGCCAGCGCTCCTGCCCCGTGGCTGCGTCGAGGGCGACGAAGAGGCCGCGCGTGGTGGGGAGGAACAGCCGCCTGGCATCGGTGGCGGGCGTGGCGTAGACGGGCGCGCCAAGGTCGTGTGTCCAGTGCACCTGTCCCCCCGCCGCCGCCAGGCTGGCGACGTGCCCCCGGTCGTTAGCGACGGCGAAATCGTCGAGATTGAGGGCCACGGGGGCGGCGTGCACCGCCGCCGCGTCTTCGAGTGGCAGGCTCCACCGGACGCTGCCGTCGGCAGGATCGTAGCCGCGCACGACGCCTTCCATATCGACCGCCACGAGCGTCTGGCCCATCAGCAAAGGCGAGCCATCAATGGGCGCATCCTTGACGGCCCATCGGCGCGCGCCGCGCTGCAAATCGTAGGCGTAAAGAGCGCGCCTGCCCCAGCCGCCGGGCACGTACAGCGTCGATCCGTCGGCCGTCGGCGTCCCCTCCACGGTATCCCCGAAGCGCTCCATCCCCCGCTTCTTGCCCGTCACGAAGTCGATGGCGTGCACCTCGCCCTTCCGCGTGGCGGCGAGTACGTACCCGCCCAGGATGAGGGGCGAGCCGGGGCCAAAGCCCGCGCCGGCATCGTAAATCCACACCTCTTCGAGCGGCGGCGGGAGGGCGAGGTCGGCGGCGTGCGTCCGTTGCGGTACGGCGCCCTCCGTCGTCCAGTCCGCCGCATCCACCCTCCCCAGCTCCGTCAACCGCAGCGCCCGGCACCCGGAGAGGAGCAGGACGGTAAGGAGGCAAATCGTGGCGAGGCTAGCAACGGTAAAACGCATCTTGCTCATCTTGATATGAATGGACGAGACGACGATTCGACGAGGTTCAAGAAAAAACCTCGTCCGCTCGGCCTTTCTTCCATTCGTCCTCTCGTTACCTAGAAGTCGTAGCCAAAGAAGAACTGGCGGCGCAGGCCGTCGTCGCGGTCGCGGAAGCCGTTGCGGTAGCTGTAGCCGATGTCGTAGCGCAGGACGAAGCCGCCGAAGAGGTTCATCCGCAGGCCCGCGCCCAGGGCGCCGAGCGTCTCACCTGTGTTAAGCTGCGACTCCTTCGCGTAGTAATCCTCGTTCCAGGCGTGCGCCGCGTCGAAGAAGAGCGCGCCTTTGATGCCGCTGATGCCGAACGGCGCCAGGAGGGGCAGGTAAAGCGAGGGCGCGTTCAGGAGGGGGAAACGCAATTCATGCGAGGTGAACCACATCTTCTTCCCCCGCACGCGCAGGAACCGCTGGAAGCGCAGGTCCCAGCTTCCACCCAGCAGGAACAGCCGCGCCTCGCGCCCGTGGTTGGCCCGCACCATCCCCCACGAGGCAAACGTCACCGACGGCAGGATCCGCCAGTAGTGCCGCACGTCAAGCGCGCCCGTCCAGTACGAGACGTTCGAGTAACGGATGTCGGTGGTGTAGGCAAGCGAGGCGTTGGCCCGCCAACCGTCGATGGGGCCGTTCATGTAGTAGAGCGCGTTGTCGTGGACGAGCGATACCTGGTTCGACAGCAAGAGGGCCTCGCGCTCCTTGTCCAGCACCTCTTTGTCGCTCCAACTCAGCGACGAGCTGAGTTCCACCCGGCGGAACTTGGAAAGCGGGTAGCTGACAGCGCCGAATCCGCCGTAAATCGTCTCCCAGAAGACCGGGAATTCGCTGGCGGCGTCGGGGTCGGTGCGGTCGTAGCGGAGGCCGCCGTAGCGGTAGAGGCCATAGGCGAAATTCGTCCGCTTTTTAAGCTGCACGCGGGTGACGGCGACGTTGAGGCTCTTCAGGAAGTCGTCCTGCCCGCGCGAGTTGCTGTACATCATCACGTACCAGTAATCGTCGCCGAGCATATCCGAGAAAGCCATGACGGCGCCGCCGGTCGTGCCCCACACGGCGTTCTGGCTGACCTGCCCCTGGGCGATGTCGAGATGGTACTTGCGGCGATAGGGGGCGCGCTCGGCACCCGTATCCACGCCTACCCGTGCGAAAGCCCAGTGCTCACCCGTGTCGGCCAGGTCCACCTCCTCTTGCTGGCGGGGGTGAGCGAGGAGCGAATCGACGTCGGGGAGGTGGCGGATGGTGAAGCGGAAGTGCTCGAAGCCAGCGAAGACGAGCTGGTCGTCTGGGGTCCAGACGGGGTCGAAGGCGGCGCTGGTGAGGGCCGTGAGTTGGCGCAGCTCGCGCCCGGTGACGACGGAGAGGGACGCCTCATCGACCGCAGGTGTGGTGGAGGCTACTGCCGGGGCCACGCCCAGCCGGCGGCTCATGTCCACCGCCCAGATGTTCTGCGCATCGTAGCGCCCGGTGGTGTCGCGTCGCGTGCTGGTAAAGACGAGATGCCGCCCGTCGGGGCTCCAGGCCGGCGAGAGGTCGTGGCGCGGGCCGTAAGTGACGTAGCTGATCTGCCCGCTATCGAGCGCGTAGGTGAAGAGATTGTAGAAGCCGTCCTCACCGAGAGCCGTGCGATCCGAAGAGAAGGCGATGAGCTGGCCGTCGGGGCTCCACGCGGGGTCGCGGTCATCGTAGGCGTCGTCGGTCAGCTTCTGGAGGGTACCCGCACCGGTGTCGTACACGTAGAGGTCGCTGAAGCCGCTCTGGTCGATAGAGGAGAAAGCGAGGCGCTGCCCGTCGGGGCTCCACGAGGGCGAATAGACGGCCACGAGGTCTTCGAACCGGTAGGTCGGTCCCATCTCGTCGCGGTCGAGGTCGTAGACGTGGATCACGTCGTGTCCGCCGCTCTTGGTGACAAACGCGAGCTTGCCATCGGGCGAGACGCTTAGCCTGCTCTCGAACAGGTGGAACGCCTCGAACCGCTGGTCGCGCTCGCCCCGGATCAGCACCTCTGGCTCGTCGAGGGGACGGTAGTCCTCGTCGAGCGTCACTTCGTAGACATTGCTGTAGCCCGTCTTGTTGCCGACGAAGTAGACCTTCCGCGTGCCGTCCGCATGTTGGTAAAACGCCGGCTTCGCGTTGAAGCCCTTCGTCGCCACGCCCCCGGCGATGAGCGAGGGCAGTTCGACGTCTTCGATGAGGGGGAAATATTGATCCTTCAGCCACGCCTGCCACCGCCGCGATATCTCCTCAAAATCCTCCTTGAGTGTCACCTCCATCACCCTGCGGAAATCGCGGTCCTGCCACGCGTTCTCGATCAGTTCGAGGATTTTCTCCTCACCGTACGCCTCAGAGATGAACTTGAAGATGCCCTCGCCCTGCTTGTACATCAGGTACGTGCCGTGGATGCGGTACAGGTTTTCGAGGGGGACGAGGTAGTTGGAGAAGACGGCGTCGCGCATCACCATCTCGTACTGGTAATCCTGCTCCCCACTCCAGTATTCGGCCAGGCCCTCGGTGAACCAGAGCGGCAGGAAGCGGTCGGGTGGGATGCGGTGGTCACGCATCACCCGCAGCACTTTGGAGTAGGTGAAGACGTGCACGAGTTCGTGCCGGATCACGCGGCGGAAGCGGTGCAGGTTGCCGTTGGCCGGGATGACGACGCGGCCCTTGAGAAACTCGAAGAAGCCGCCCACGCCGTCGGGGATGAAGCCGGGCGTGATGTTGGTCTGCTTGAAATGCAGGTTCGACGAGTAGAAGATGAGGGGGACACGGTGGTTGAGCGAGAAGTTGAATTTGTTCTCCAGCTCGTCGTAGACCGTCTCGGCGAAGTGGGCGCCGTTCTCGGCCAGTTCCTGCATCTCCGGGTAGAAGTAGACGTCGAAGTGATCCGTCTTGAGGACGTGCCAGTCGAAGTCCTCGTACTGCACCTTGTTGCGGCCGAAGTGGCTGTAATACTGCCCCTGCACAGGAAGCGCGAGCGTGGCCGAGAGCACGATTACGGAAAAGAGGACGAGCCGTCGCAGGAGCATAGGACCAGAGCGGGTTTACGAAGAACGACCTTCCGAGAAGTTAAGCAAGAAGGACAGGCAGAGAGGGCACACCGCGTTCACGGGCTACGCAAATCGAAGAATAACCGTTCCACAAGGCACCGGGAAATCCCCCTTCTGAGTGCGGAGTGCGGATTAGGGAATGTAGAGCGCACGGTGATGTAAGCAACCCTTTCACTATAGCGACCCGCGGCGCCTTTCGTACTCGTATCGCCGCCCGCCACTATTCTGTCTTTAGCAGAAAATTGCAGCCGCGCAGTTCGGCGTCGGAGAGGCGGCCCAGCACCTCGAATCCGTCGCCGCGTTGGATGGCCCGGTCGGCGGTGAGAAGGGCCGAGACGGTGTAGAGGTTGGCGAGGTCGAACAGCGCAAGGGCGCCGGGTCGTCCCTCGGGCGCGTCGCGCGTCGGGTTCTCCGGGTCGGCAATGCGAAAGCGGAGCCAGGGGGGTGGGTAAAAGACGC
>JAHEMB010000388.1 GCA_024643915.1 Rhodothermaceae bacterium
CGTTTGGCGGCAGCATCTCCAGCGCCTCCAGTTGCTGGAACAGAACGGCCGCCGTCTCGGCTAATTCGTTACTACTCTGCATGGCCATCGCCTTGGCGCGCACGCGTTCGAGGGCGGCTTCGATCTGGGCTTCACGGGCCTGTGCCTCGGCTTTTTGTAGGTCGAGGAAGCGGGTGTAGGTCTGGTCGAAGACCCGCGCGAAACGCTCAAGCACCGCCCGGTCGTCTGCTACGAGCGGCCTGAGCGTATGCGCCAGCAGGCTGCCGTGGGCGAAGAAGAAAAAATTAAAGCAGACCTGCGATGGGTAAGCATCTTGCTGAAGCTCTCTTTCCGCATCGGGCAGGTTGACCTCGGTACGCTCGATGAGAAAATGGATGACCTGGTCGAGAGCGGCGCCGGCGAATGTGCTCGTGTAAGATGCCACTTCGCCCTGTCGCCAGGCAGCAAACACGTCCGCGAAGAAAGGCACCTGATCCTCCGACAACCGCCCCGCCTGCTCGATGGCCTGACCCCCTCCCGTCGTATGCCAGAACTGCCATACCGGCCCCTCCGCCTGCTTGATGGCGAAACCGCAACGGCGCGGGGCGATGCCCAGCTTTTCGAGTTCCTCGAAAATAACCCTTGCGGCGTCGGCCAGGTCCTCACTGCGATGCATCGCCATGGTGCGGCTGCGCACGCGTTCGAGGGCGGCCTCTATCTGCGCCTCGCGCGCCTGCGCCTCAGCTTGCTTCAGGTCGAGAAAGCGGGTGTAGGTCTGGTCGAAGACACGGGCGAAGCGCTGGAGGATAGAGAGGCTCTCCTCTGATAGCACTTCGAGGCCTGCGGCTTGCAATGCACCGAAACTAGTGAATGAGACGGTGAGCACGACCCGGTCGGGGGCTCGCATACCGGCCTGCACTTCAGCAGGGAGCCGCGCCCACTCCGTCTCACTGAAAAGCACCTCATCATAGGTCGTCTTCAGGTCGCCGTGCAGGTCGTAGACCCATGCCGTCTCGCGCGCTTCCCAGGCTGCCAGGATCGCGTGGTACGTCGGGTGGTCGTGGTACGGGATAAAGTAGCTGTCCGGCGCATCCGGATGCTCCTGGTTTACCATCCAGGTGCGTGCGCTCCGCGTCTCCGGATCGAAGACCCAGATGACGCACCGGGTGAGTTCGAAATCGAGGCGCTTCAACTCGTCGAAGACCCGAGCCACCACGTCAGCTAACTCATCCGAGCTGTGCATGGCCATGGTGCGGCTGCGCACCCGCTCCAGGGCGGCTTCGATCTCGGTCTCGCGCAGGGCCTTTTCGAGCTCGGCGGTACGCTGGTCCACAAGCCGTTCCAGCTCCCGGTTGCGGGCCTCCAGCTTGTCCATCAGCGTCCCCCCTTCCACCTGCATGGCATCCGGAAAGGAGAAATGAAAATGCACGAGCAGCCACCGACCGCCCCGGCGTTCGAGCACGAAGGAGAAGCGAGGCTCCACCACGTGCGTTTCCGTACCGGCATGGATCTCCGACCGGATCTGGGCCTCGGCCAGCGCCAGGTTCGGCTGCAGCACACGCACATTTATCCAGGGCACTTCGAGCGTGGACGGGTGGGGCATGCTCGCTTTCTCCCGCAGGATGAGGTCGCGGAGGGCGGCCCGATCCCGGTAATAATCTCCCGGCCCCGTGCCCAGCCCCGTGAAGTCATCCGCCACGTATGCGAGGACAGCGTCCGCCGCTTCCTCGACGGGCTGCATCCAGGCGCGAAGGAACGCCTGGACGGTGGTCAGCACTTCGCCTTCCACGGCGTTGTGGTCCTGCATGGCACCTCGTCTGTGTGAACCCTTCTCGCAAATGTAATAAAATCGGAGGTTCAGGTAAAACGCCAGAGAAGACTTCTGCGATTAACTATCCGACGCCTGCTGCCACAGGGCTGTCGCAACCTCCGCTTATCTTGGCCTGTTGAACGCTTTCCGCACGCACGATCAGGACCGCGAGTACACGCATGGCGATAGAGAACGGGCACCGCTTTCACCTCACCTCGGACTTCGAGCCCACCGGCGACCAGCCCAAAGCCATCGCCGAGCTGACGGAGGGCATCCATCGGGGCGACAAATATCAGACGTTGTTAGGCGCGACGGGCACGGGTAAGACATTTGCAATTAGCAACGTCATCCAGCAGCTGAACCGGCCCACGCTCGTGATGAGCCACAACAAGACGCTCGCCGCCCAGCTTTACGCCGAGTTCAAGCAGTTCTTCCCCAACAACGCCGTCGAGTTCTTCATCTCCTACTACGATTACTACCAGCCCGAGGCCTACATCGTCCACTCGGACACGTACATCGAGAAGGACATGGCCGTCAACGACCGCATCGACCGGCTGCGGCTGCGGACCACCTCTTCGCTCATCTCGGGCCGGCGCGACGTGATCGTGGTGGCATCGGTCTCGTGCATCTACGGCCTGGGCTCGCCGGAGGAGTACAAGAAGCAGATCGTACAGGTGAAGAAGGGGGTGGAGATCGAGCGCAACGAGTTGCTGCGCCAGCTTATCAGCATCTATTACGCCCGCAACGACGTCGAATTTGAGCCCGGCACCTTCCGGGTGCGCGGCGACGTGGTAGACGTCTTCCCCGCCTACCTCGAAGAGCGCGCCTACCGCCTCGAATTCTGGGGCGACGAGATTGACAAGGTCAGCGTCATCGACCCGCTCACCGGGACGACGATCCGCGAAGAGGAGCTGCTGACGATCTATCCCGCCAAGATTTTCGTCACCCCCAAGGACCAGCTCGAACGCGCCATCGCCAACATCGAGGAGGAGCTGCGGTGGCGGCTGGCGGTGCTGCACGCCGAGGGCAAACTGGTCGAAGCCCAGCGCCTCGAACAGCGCACCCTGTTCGACATCGAGATGATGCGCGAGGTGGGGTTCTGCTCCGGCATCGAGAACTACAGCCGTCACCTCTCCGATCGCAAGCCCGGCGAGCGCCCGTACTGCCTCTTCGACTATTTCCCCGACGACTACCTGCTCATGGTGGATGAGAGCCACGTCACCATCCCCCAGGTACGCGCCATGTACAACGGCGACCGCGCCCGCAAGCTAAACCTGGTGGAGCACGGCTTCCGCCTCCCCTCCGCCCTCGACAACCGCCCGATGACGTTCGAGGAGTACGAGGCGCAGCACGACCAGGTGATCTTCGTGAGCGCCACTCCGGGGGATTACGAGTTGGAGAAGAGCGGAGGCATCTTCGTCGAGCAGGTCATCCGCCCCACCGGCATCCCCGATCCCGAGGTGATCGTCCGCCCCAGCGACGGCCAGATCGACGATCTCCTCGACGAGATCCAGGAGACGATCCAGCGGAAGGAACGTGTGCTCGTCACCACCCTCACGAAGCGTATGGCCGAGGACTTGACGGACTACCTCGACTCCTTCGGCGTCCACGTCCGCTACCTCCACAGCGATATCGACGCGCTCGAACGCGTGGAGATTCTGCGCGACCTCCGCCTGGGCGTCTTCGACGTGCTCATCGGCGTCAACCTCCTGCGCGAGGGGCTGGACCTGCCCGAAGTCTCGCTCGTCGCCATCCTCGACGCCGACAAGGAGGGCTTCCTGCGCAGCGACCGCTCGCTCATTCAGACGGCGGGCCGGGCCGCGCGCAACGTCAACTCGAAAATCCTGATGTACGCCGACACCATCACCGGCTCAATGCAGCGGATGATGGACGAGACGGAACGCCGCCGCGCCCTTCAGCTCGCTTACAATGAGGAGCACGGCATCACCCCGAAGACCGTGTACAAGAGCCGCGACGCCATCATGCGCGGCACCGTCATCGCCGAGGAGAAGCGGGAGCCGGAGGGCCGGAGCCGCCACACCTACGGCGGGCCGGAGCAGCTCCCGCTCGTGGCCGACCCCGTCGTTAAGTACCTCACCGACGACCAGAAGCGCGACCTCATCGCCCAGCTCCAGCGCGAGATGATGGAAGCCGCCGAGAATCTCGAATTCGAGCGCGCCGCCGAGCTGCGGGATTCCATCGGCCAGATCGAGGCGGTGATAGGGCAGGGATGAGTGGAGGGTGGAGAATAGAGGATGGCAAAATAGATAGACGCCCCAGGATACCTCCCGCCCTTCTCCATCTTCAATCCTCCATCCAGCGAGCGTGGCGAGCGATCCTCTTTCTTTTTAGTATTCCGTGAAGAGTCCGGCGACCCGGTAACGATCCCGTATCTTTGGACGTTGGTTTGCAAGGCCCTTCCCTCACACACCTCGCAAGCCCTTTGAACAGTCTGACGTATTGAGTGCGTATGCCCCCCAGGAAGTATCTGAAGGCTTTCGTTACGCTTTTCCTCTCTTTCGGCGTTTTCTACCTGGCCTCTTTCACCCGTCCCTCTCAAACGGCACAGACCGTCCTCCTTCGTAAACACGCGACTCCGGACGAGGTAGCCGCCCGGCCCGCCGCCCCCCCTGCGCCGCCCGTGGTGCTGGATGCCTACGGATTCGACCAGGGCGTCTTCGCGCCGGTTAACCACGTGATCCAGCGGGGCGAGTCGTTCGCCGAGATCCTTGCAGGCTACGGCGTGTCGTACGAGGCGACGATGCAGGCCGCCGAGGCCGCCCGTCCCGTCCTCGACGTACGGCGGCTGCGCGCCGGAAAGGCGCTCCGCGTCTACCGCGACCCCGCCGACTCCCTCGCGGCGCGTTTCCTCGTCTACGAGAAAGACGCCGTTAACTACGTCGTCTTCGACCTGGGGGCGCCGGTACTGGTAACCGATAAGGTGCGGCCCGTCGAGATAAGGCAGAAAGCCGTCGGGGGT
>JAHEMB010000389.1 GCA_024643915.1 Rhodothermaceae bacterium
ATCGGCAAGGCTACCGGCAGCACGGCCAAGGGCGCCATCATCGGCGCTGTGTTGGGCGGCACCGCCGGCGCCATCATCGGTCAGCAGATGGACAAGCAGGCCCGTGAGATCGAGAAGGACATCCCCGACGCCGACGTCGAGCGCGTGGGCGAGGGCATCCAGGTCACGTTCGACTCTGGCATCCTCTTCGACTTCGACAAGTCGGAGCTGCGGCCCGAAGCACGCACCAACCTGCGCGAACTGGCCCAGAGCCTGAAGGACTACCCGAACACCGAACTGCTCGTCGTCGGCCACACCGATTCGAAGGGCACCGACGAGTACAACCAGCGCCTCTCGGAGCGCCGCGCCCAGAGCGCCGCTGCGTACCTGATGCAGCAGGGCGTCTCGCCCGGCCGCGTCACAACCCTCGGGCGGGGCGAGACCGAGCCGGTCGCTTCGAACGACACTGACTACGGGCGCCAGCAGAACCGCCGCGTCGAGATCGCCATCTACGCCAGCGAAGAGTACCGCGAGGAGGTAGCCAACCGGTACTAATTGAGAGACTGAGAGGCGGGGAGCAGGAAAAGCAGTTTCCTCGTTTCTTCGACTCCTCGATTCTTCGATTCTTCGATTTAACAAGAAGCCGTCCCCAGCCTGTGCCGGGGGCGGCTTTTTTGCAGGAGGGGGATCTTTTACTCATCGCTTTTCTCTAACTTTTTCCCTTTACCAGAATCAGCAGCAAAGAAGGATCGAACGCCGCGTATGCAGTCTCCCCTCAACCCCTCCGATGAGCTCCCCGCCGGCAAGATGACCGAGCGCGAGCTTCACGCTTGGCAGGAAAGCCGTGTGAAGGATCTCTGGCGCATCTTCCGCATCATGGCAGAATTCGTAGAAGGCTTCGAAACCCTCTCTCGCCTCGGCCCCTGTGTGTCGGTCTTCGGCTCGGCGCGGACGCAGCCGGACCACAAGTACTATAAGATGGGCGAGGAAGTGGGCCGGCTGCTCGTCAAGCACGAGTACGGCGTCATCACGGGCGGCGGGCCGGGCATCATGGAGGCCGCCAACAAGGGCGCCCGCGAGGCCGGCGGCGTCTCGGTCGGCCTCAACATCGTTATCCCGCACGAGCAAGAAGGCAACAAATATGTCGACTTCGACAAGCTTATCAACTTCGACTTTTTCTTCGTGCGGAAGGTGATGTTTGTCAAGTACGCGCAGGGCTTCATCGTGCTGCCTGGCGGCTTCGGCACCCTCGACGAGGTCTTTGAATCCCTCACGCTCATTCAGACGGGCAAGTCCACACGCTTCCCGGTCGTGCTGATGGGCGCTGAGTATTGGAGCGGCCTGATCGACTGGGTGAAGGACACCGTCCTCGGCGCCAATAATATCTCTCCTGACGACCCCGACCTCTTCACCATCACGGACGATCCCGCCGAAGCCGTCCGCATCATCGACAACTTCTACAAAGAGCACGCGATGACGCCGAACTTTTGAGCGACTGGAGGATCGAGGATGGAAGATGGCGAGAAATCGAGTTAGACACTTCCCTTCCTTCAACTTCTTCCATCTTCTACCCTCTATTCAGCGAGCGACACGAGCCGAAGGCGACTGAGCGCAGTTAAACGAGCGATCCATCTGCCAGCCGTTCATCCCTGCATTTCGTCGATAAACCGGTTGGCCTCTTCGATGGAGGCTTCCATCTCTTCGATCAGGCGTGCGATGTCACCTTCGAGCGTGGCGGCTTTGCCTTCCAGAGCGGCTACGGCACGAGCATTGAGGTTATGCTTGAGGTAGAGCACCTGGTCCTGAAAAGCCTCCAGCACGGGCGGCATCTTGGCCTCGGCGCGGCGCATGACCGTCACGAGGGCGTCGAAGCGACGGCGGGTGGCGCGACGTTGTTCTTCGCTGGCGCGGCGCAGGTCCGGGTCGCTGTACTCCTCCAGCTCTTCCTCCCATTCTTTGAAAAGCGCCTCGCCCACGTCTTCTACTTCTTTGATTTCGTCGCGCACCTCCTCGGCCCGCATCTGGCTGCGTTCATACTGCGTGTTGAGCCGATCGTAGAGGGCCTCCAACTCGCCCCCCTCGAAGCCGACGACTTCGCTAAACGCCTCCAGAGCGCTCTTGAACTGCTCCTGTGCCTCCTTCTGGCTGTCGCGCGCCTCCTCCACCCGGTCCACGAGCAGGTCGCGCTTCTCCTTGCCAAAGGCCTCCATCGTCCGGTAATACGCCGCGTCGTAGGCTGACTTGCACCCCGCGCCAAAGAGCAGCAGGACCAGGAAGAAACTGATCTGAGAAAGCGATCCGAACATGGGTTTCCGCGAATGATCCAAGGGTTGCCTCGCCCGAGATTTACAAGATCAGATGGGTCCCGTTCAAGCTGATTTGCTACGATACGGGGAAATGCCTCCCGCGAGCGGCCGGCAAGCGTATAAAAGGCAAAAGACGACCCGCCGCGGCAGATCGTCTTTCCTCAAAAAGGTACCGGCGAGAAGCTTAGGCTTCCGGCGCCTCTTCTTTCTCGGCCTCTGCCTTGGCGTCGCGCTTGCCGTAGCGCCGCCTGAACTTCTCGACGCGACCGGCCGTGTCGACGTATTGGCGGCGGCCCGTGTAGAACGGATGGTTCGTGCTATCGACTTCGGAGGCGTACGTGTCGCTGTCCATCGTCGAGCGCGTCTGAAACTCGGTGCCGTCGGCGAGGCGGACGGTGAGGAATTTGTATTCGGGATGCAAATCTTGCTTCATGGGACCGAACCGTGTTGCTTGTCCTGACTGTTTGGAGCCCTGGCGGGTACAGAATTTTGCTAAACCGTTTCGGGCGCGCGGAGGTTCCCCTCAGAGTCTGTCTGTGGAGTTAGGAGGAAGGCGAAAACAGCCGGCCCCGACCCGTCGGGGAGCGAGAGGGGCGCGATCAAGGCACGCGAAGCAGGCGATGCCGGGCATCGTCGATGCAGCGCAACGCCGAGCACACCCTTTGCAGCCGTTTGCAGCCCATCATTACTCTTCACAGACAGACGCTCACGCCTCCCGCTCCTGGCCCACGAAGATGAGCCGGTCGATGCTGTTGACGAAGGCCTCGGCCTCCTGCAGCAGTTCCTCGGCCTGCTCCTCGCCAACGGCAAAGGCATAGCCGTAGTCGGCCACCTCCTGAAGCTGGCTGCCGTGGTTGAGCGCCGTCGCGGCCCGCCGGGGCAACCGCCCCGAATCGACGAACGTCTGCACGAATGAGGTGCGGATGCCCTGGTTCGTCGAGAAGCGCTTCGTTTCCTTCAACAAAAGGGCCTGCGCCGAGAAGAACATGGCGAAGTAGGCACGCGAGGCGCACGAATCGAAATCCTCCAGCTCCAGCAGCACCGCCGCGCTCCGCAGGTATTTCTGCGCTTTTTTCATCAAAGAGACGACTTTATCATCCATGCAGGGGCCTCTTGGGCTGATCGGGCAAACGGTATTGGTAAAGTACGCCGCCCCATGATAAGGCACTGCGACGAAAATGTAAGGCAGGGTATTGCGAGTCGGGGAGCCGGAGAATCGGAGAATCGGGGCACCGGCGTGGTGATATCAGTTGCTTACACGACCACGGCGAGGTGGTACTTTTTCCGGCCTTTGCGTAGGACGAGCACCTGCCCCTCGATGGCGTCGGCGAGGGTGACGTGGCGGTTCTCGTCCTCAACGCGCGCGCTGTTAAGATAGACGCCGCCGGAGCGAATGAGCCGCCGCGCCTCGCCCTTCGACTGCGTGACGTTCGTCTGGTCGAGCAGATCGAGCACGCCCAGGCCCTCCCCGTCGAAAGCGGTACGGGGCACCTCGCTGGAGGGCACGTCCTCGAAGATATCGCGGATCTCGGCGGCGGAGAGGTCAGACACGTCACCGCCGAAGAGGACCTCGGAGGCCGTCTCGGCGCGGGCCAGGGCCGTCTCGCCGTGCACCATCTGCGTCACCTCGCGGGCCAGGGTGCGCTGTGCCGCGCGCCGGTGCGGCTCCTCGGCCACCGCCTGCGCCAGCGCCTCGATCTCCGCCTTCGGCAGCCAGGTGAAGAACTTCAGGTAATCGACCACGTCGGCGTCTTCGGTGTTGAGCCAGAACTGGTAGAACCGGTAGGGCGAGGTCAGTTCGGCGTCGAGCCAGACGGTGCCGGCCTCGGTCTTGCCGAACTTGACGCCGCTGGAGGAGGTGACGAGGGGGAAAACGAGGCCGTGCGCCTGTTCGGCGCGGAGGCGGCGGATGAGGTCGATACCGGCGGTGATGTTGCCCCACTGGTCGCTGCCGCCCATCTGGACGGTGCAGCCATGCCGGTCGTGCAGCACGAGGAAGTCGTAGGCTTGCAGGAGGAGGTAGCTGAACTCAGTGAACGAGATGCCCTCCTCACTCTCCAGGCGCTCTCGCCGCGGATGTCCACTTCCGCCGAGGGCTCGGTGAAGGGGAAGTACGAGGGGCGGAAGCGCACCTCCAGGTCTTCTTCAAAGAAGTTACGAATGAAATCGTGCAGCACGCCTTTCAGGTCGGCGAAGCTCACGTGATCGCCCACCATCAGGCCTTCCACCTGGTGGAACATGGGGGTGTGGGTGAGATCCGAGTCGCAGCGGTAGACACGGCCCGGCACGATGAGGCGAAGCGGCGGCTTGCGCTCCTTCATCGCCCGGATCTGCACCGGCGAGGTGTGGGTGCGCAGCAGCAGACCGTCCTCGAAATAAAAGGTGTCCTGCATGGCCCGCGCCGGATGATGCGCCGGAATATTGAGGGCTTCGAAATTGTGGTAGTCGTCCTCGATCTCGGGGCCCTCGACCACGTCGAAGC
>JAHEMB010000390.1 GCA_024643915.1 Rhodothermaceae bacterium
TCGGTCGCCGCGCCGATCTTCAGCACGGCCACACCACCAGAGAGTTTCGCCAGGCGTTCTTGGAGCTTCTCGCGGTCGTAGTCGGACGTGGTCGTCTCGGTCTGCTGGCGGATCTGGTTGGCGCGGGCCTTGATCTGGTCAGCCTCACCGGCGCCGTCCACCACAGTGGTGTTGTCCTTGTTAATGACGATGCGCTTGGCCTTGCCGAGCGAGTCGAGCGTGGCGTTCTCCAGCCGGTAGCCTTTCTCCTCGCTGATGACCGTGCCGCCGGTGAGGACGGCAAGGTCTTCGAGCATCGCCTTGCGGCGGTCGCCGAAGCCGGGGGCCTTGACGGCGGCCACTTTGAGCGTGCCGCGCAGCTTGTTCACCACGAGGGTCGCCAGGGCCTCGCCCTCGACGTCCTCGGAGATGACGAGCATCGGGCGACCCATCTGCGCGACCTTCTCTAGGATCGGCAGCAGGTCCTTCATCGTCGAGATCTTCTTGTCGTGGATCAGCACGAAGGCGTCCTCTAGGACGGTCTCCATGTTGTCCGGGTTGGTGACGAAGTAGGGCGAGAGATAGCCGCGGTCGAACTGCATACCCTCGACCACGTCGAGGTGCGTCTCGGTGCCCTTGGCCTCTTCCACCGTGATAACGCCGTCCTTGCCAACGCGCTCGAACGCCTCGGCGATGAGTTCACCGATCTCGTTGTCATTGTTGGCGGAGATGGCGGCCACCTGGGCGATCTCCTCTTTGCCTTCAATGTCGCGGCTCTGATCGCGCAAATTCTGCACGACCTGCACCACGGCCTTATCGACGCCGCGCTTGAGGTCCATCGGGTTGGCCCCGGCGGTGACGTTTTTGAGGCCGGCCGTCATGATGGCCTGGGCCAGCACGGTGGCCGTGGTGGTGCCGTCGCCGGCCACGTCGCTCGTCTTGGAGGCAACCTCCTTGACCATCTGCGCGCCGACGTTTTCAATCTTGTCTTCGAGTTCAATCTCCTTGGCGACGGTCACGCCGTCCTTGGTGACAGTCGGGGCGCCGAATTTCTTCTCGATAATCACGTTGCGGCCTTTCGGACCGAGCGTGACTTTGACGGCATTGGCGAGCGTATCCACGCCGCGCTTGAGCGCGTTGCGGGCATCCGCGTCGAAAATGATCTGCTTAGCCATAGTTATATCAGGGTTTCTGGTTCAGAATGCGGGGTGATCGATCGTCCGGTCGAGGGGAGGAGCGCCCACGGGCGCCCATCGAAAATACCCTCCTGCAACCGAACGATGCGAAAGGGGTAGAGCAGCCTAGCCGGCTAGGACGCCGAGGATGTCGCTCTCACGCATGATGAGGTAGTCCTCGTCGCTGAGCGTGATCTCGGTGCCGGAGTACTTGCCGTAGAGGACGGTGTCGCCTTCTTTGACGGTCATGTCGATCTTGGTGCCGTTCTCGACGCGGCCCGGACCGACGGAGACGACCTTGCCGCGCTGCGGCTTCTCTTTGGCCGTGTCGGGGATGTAGAGGCCGCTGGCCGTCTGCTCTTCCGCCGGTTCCGGCTTGACGACGACGCGGTCCGACAAGGGTTTGATACTTGCCATGGGGTTAAACCTCCGTTGCTTAATGTGTGTTACCAGGGTGAAAACGCTATCTCTTTCGATATGCTGTTAGCACTCTGGCTTGGTGAGTGCTAAGAGTTCAACAAGATAAATTTGAGAGCGGTTCCAGCGCAAGAGGGGCTTGTGTGAAGGCGCTTCAAATTTTTGTGCTGAACAACCAGAAATGACGCAAAATCATGACAGATCGCTCGGCAGAAGGGAGCAGCGCCGGTTCTGGCTGGGGTGGAGCGCGGCCCTCGTAGGTACGCTCCTCTTGGTCGGGCTGATCACCCTGCCTCCGTTCGTGTCGTCGCCGCTACGCTGGGAGATTTATGGCGGCTTTTCGTTCGTCTGCCATCAGATACCGGCCCGCTCGCCGCATATCGACGGGGTGATGCTGGCGGTGTGCCACCGATGCTATGGGATCTACTGGGGGCTGCCTCTGGCGGTGCTGGCTTTTCTACTACTGCGGCCCTGGTCCGGCTGGCTGGGCCGGTCGGCGCGCTGGCTGGTGCCGCTTTCCCTCGTCCCCATGAGCATCGACTGGGGCGGCGAGGTGTTGGGGTTGTGGACGAATACGCCGTGGAGCCGGCTGCTCACGGGCGGGGGCTTTGGCCTGGTGGCCGGCGTGTACCTGGCCCGCGCCGTCATCGATCTGGTGGTGAACCGCGGGCAACAGGTGAGCCTGGCGCAGGAGGTGGACGTCTAGCGACGACGACGAATCAAGCTCCGAAATCCGAAATCCCAAGGTTATTGTAGGGGCCGCTGGAACTTGGGATTCTGATTTTGGGGCTTTTTGATAGGGCGGCTTTCCTTTCATGTAGCGTCTCTCTATTTTGAGGGCAACTATCCCTCGACGAAAACCCAGCGATCATGCCTAGCAAAACCCAGTCTATCCTTCTCGGCGGCGGTGTCGTCGGCCTGCTGGTCGGTATCCTCTCCATTGCAACGACGAGTATGCAGGGCAGCCCAATCGGCTCTGCCGTCGGCTGTGTGGCCTGCCTCACTTACATAGGCGCCGGCTTGATCGCCGTGTGGCACTATACGAACACCTACGACCTTACCATCCCTGCCGGCCAGGGGGTCGGGATGGGAGCCCTCGCCGGCGTCGTAGCGGCGATTGTGGGGATCCTCATTGGTTTGCTGCTACGCGCCATCGGGCTGGTGCCGTCGCCAGAGGAGATGATGCAAGCGATGGAACAGAGTGGGCAGTTCGACGAGATGTCTGAGGATCAGATCGAGATGACGCGCAACATGATGGGGTGGTTTATGGGACCCATCGGGTATGCCATCGGCGTTGTCGTTGGCGCCCTGCTGGGCCTCATTGGGGGCGGTATCGGCGCGGCCATCTTCAAGAAAGGCGGCGATACGGCGACCGAGACGTTGTAGCGTAGGCTAAGAAGCTCCGCAGAAGAACAGGCAGGATGCTCGGGCCACGGTGCCGCGCAGCTACGAACGCGTCCAATATCGAATCCAAAATTCGAAGAGGGCCTTGACGCAACCACTATCGGGATTCTAAACCGTTTCGACGTTTGGTATTCGGATTTAGGATTTAGGATTTCTGCCTGACGGCTTGCAGGTCCCCGTCGCAGGATGCCGCCGTACTGCTGCGGACCTACTCAAATGCGCCGGGTGCGGCCACGGGAGCGGGGCGGGCCGAAGACTTCGCCGAGCACGAACGCCTCGCGGGCAGCGCGCTGGTTTTTCAGCTTCTTCCGGAGCGCGGTAGGCTGAAGCCGGAGCGGTGGCCCCTGCTCTGCGTACGGCAAGGCCTGGAGCGCTCTTTCGGCCTCCGACGTGGCGACGAGGCGGTGCGGGCCCCCGACGTGGCTGCCGTCCGCGAAAGATTCTTCGAGCGCGAAGCCCGTCGGATGGGGCAGCACTTCCTGAGGTGGGTCCCAGTGGGGTTGCACCTCAATCTCGGGCGCAACGGGAGGGGGCGGTGGAGTGGGTACCGGTTCTGGGACGCGCGGCGCTTCTTGAGGCGGAGGCATCCCGAGCGCCTCGCGGATCTGCTGCAGCGCATCCTCCATCGTCACCTCCTCCGGCGCCTCGGCGACTTCGAACTCATAAGACGCTTCGGGAGTGTAGTCGGGCGGCACCTGCTGGGGCGGGCGCTGGGGCGGTTTCTTCTTCCTGCTGAGCACCTGGATGATCAGGTACGCGAGCACGAGGAAAAGAGTGAAAAGAGTCTCGAAGTCCATATGAGCAAGATACGCGCTGCCTCACCGCATCACAACCATTCGGTGCGTGCGGGGGCCTTCTCTGGTGAGGACGCGGGCGAAGTAGACGCCGGGGGGCCAGCGTGTGGCCTCCACGGAAAGCGCGTGCCGCCCGGCAGGGAGGGAGGCGTCGTGGATGAGGGCCACGCGGCGGCCCAGGGCGTCGAAAATCTCAAGCTTCACCGGCTGCTGCTCGGGCAGGTCGAGCACGAGCACGGCGTGGTTCGACAACGGGTTGGGATAGCTGGAGAGGACAGCGTAGCGCTCCGGTGCGGGCACCTCCACCTCTGTCTCGGCGACCACGTAGAGCGCTTCCGCCTCTTCATAGACGAGGCGGTAGAGATGCCGCCCGGCCAGCACGTTGGCCTCGTCGAGGAAATCGTATGCCCGGCCCTGCCCATCAGCGCCGGCTACGGGCACGGCACCGAGCGCCACGAAATCGCCTGTTCGCCGGCTGCCGTCGCGGAAAGTGAGGCGCGCACGTTCTACCCGAAACGTGCCCGGCGCGCGCTCAAAGAGCGTCGTCCACCGCAGGTGCACTGCATCAACTTTCGCTTCGGCCTCGAGGGCATCCACCGCTACGCTTCGCAGCACATCGCGGGCGCCGGCGACGAGAAGGGAGAACGGCTGCGCGCCGCCCAGCAGCCTGCCTTTGTGCGCGACCTGGATGGTGTAGCTACCCGCCGGGGCATCGGGCAGGTAGATTTGCTCGATGGGATCGACGACGTTGTCGCCAGATAGGGCAGGCGCCGAGGGGTCCTCGCCGCGCAAGGTGTAGGGGAGATAAACCTCGCCGGTTGCTTCATTGCGCAGTCGCAGGTCGAGGTCGTGGCGGAGTTGGGGCGTGGGATTGTCAAGAGAGGGAGGGCCGGTCAGGGCCAGGCGGGCGACCCGGGCGGCCAGTTTTGACTCGGTGTTTTCCATCATCTTGCATCCATTGATATAGGTAGCCCCCAGAGTTTACTTGGAATC
>JAHEMB010000391.1 GCA_024643915.1 Rhodothermaceae bacterium
GCGGGCGGCCTCCTCCTTATAATCCCACGATCGCCACAGGATAGACGAGCAGCTCTCGGGCGAGATGACCGAGTACCAGGCGTTTTCGAGCATCAGCACGCGGTCCCCCACGCCGATGCCGAGCGCGCCGCCCGAAGCGCCCTCGCCGATGACGACGACGACGATGGGTACCGGCAGCCGCGCCATCTCGCGCAGGTTGCGGGCGATGGCCTCGGCCTGCCCGCGCTCCTCGGCCTCCATCCCCGGAAACGCGCCAGGCGTATCGAGGAGGGTGATGATGGGCTTGCCGAACTTCGCGGCCATCTGCATCAGCCGGAGCGCCTTGCGGTAGCCCTCGGGGTTGGGCATCCCGAAGCGGCGGTACTTGCGGCTTTTGGTGTCGCGCCCTTTCTGATGGCCGAGGATGCAGACGGTGCGGTCCGCCCCGCCGAAGCGGCTGCCGGCGAACGTGGCGAGGCCGCCCACGATGGCCGGGTCGTCGCCGAAGACGCGGTCGCCGTGCAGCTCCACGAAGCCGTCGGTGAGGGCGTCGATGTGGTCGAGCGTGTAGGGGCGAAGGGGGTGGCGAGCGATCTGCACGCGTTGCCACCGCGTCAGGTTGCGATAGATCGACGTGCGCAGCCGCTCGACCCGATTCGAGAGCGCCGCGATCTCCTCCGAGAGATCGACAGTGACGTCTTCCCGGTCGAAGGTGCGCATCTCGTCGAGCTTCTGTTCCAGCTCAAAGAGCGGTTTCTCGAAATCCAGTAGGTACTGATTCTGGTCTTTAGCCATACCGATTGGGTCAAGATGAATGGAAGAGTGGAGGAATGGACGAGAAAGAAGGTCCTCTCTTCTTCCATTCCTCCACGCCTACATTCTTTCAGGAGGTCGGCGCGAGGGGGATGCGCACCTCAGTCATCTCCCAGCGCAGCACCAGGTGTGCACCGCCGCTCATGTCGTCCTCAAATTCGATAGTGAACTGATCGACGGGATCGCCGTCCACGCTGCCGGCGGGGACAGTGAAAGTCAGCACGTCCTTGGCCGGGTCATACATCGGGGTGAACACCTGAGTCTCAGCATTGAAGATCCCCGTGCCGTCGAGCCCAAGCTGGGGGCTGACGTGGACGACCCACGACGACGGCCCCGGCTCGGTGAAGATTGAGTAGGTGCCGGCGGCGAGCGATTGGCCGGCCATCTCGACGGGGCCGGTCAGGGTGATCTCGGTGGCCTCGTTGGCGCCCGTGCGCCACAGTTCGCCGTAGGGGACGAGGAAGTTTGTGCTGTCGTTGTTTGCGCCGAAGACCTTGCGCCCCCGGAGGTAGGGCCGGCTGTAGGTGATCTTCACGTAGGTGTCGCCGAGGTGCGTCTTGGCGATGCCGACGGGGCTGGGCCGCCGCGAGGGATGCAGGTCTTGTGCCTGCACATCGGCGCCGATGAGCAGCATCAGGGCGGCTACGAGCAGCAGCCGCGCGAGAGAGAGTATCTGGTTCTTCATGGTTGCATTTAGGGGTGAGGTTGCAGGGGGTTTGAAGGAGGTAGTTCGTGATGCCTCAGGGTGCCGATAGCGAGTCGTTTCAGCCAAGCACCATCACGCATCACGTTATCAATCTACAAAGAAAATCAAATCTCGGTAGAATTCAATCGTCGTCTTCGCGGAGCGCCCGCCAGAGGATGCTGCCGTCGAGGGCAGCGGACTGGTTACGCACGTAGAACCAGCAGGCGCGGTTCGGCGGGGCATCCAGCCCCTCGCTGATGGCGAAGACGCCGGGCTTGAGTCCCCACTCCGAAGGGGGCCGGTACGTTCCCCGTTCGTCGTAGCCGACGAGGGCGCGGCGGCCCTGCACCACGGCGCCCATCTGCTGCGTCCGCCGCCCCAGTCGCTCGAAAAACGAGCCGCTTCCTCCCAGCCGGCCCAGCAGCCACACGAGCGGATGAAGGGCCAGCGCAGGGAGGGACAGCGACAACTCGAAGGCGCGTCGCGTGGCGGGGCTGCGCAACTCGCCCAGCGCCTCCTCGGCCTCGATCAGGGTCGGCATCGACAGGTCGTGGATGGCCGCTTTGCCGATGACGTGCTCGCGCCCCTCGGCCAGGATCTTGAACTGCACCTCCAGGTCGCGGAGTTGCTGGATGAGGCGAAAAAGCGTGCGGTGCGAGAGGCCGTCCGTGGCGAAGACGACGTCGTCGATGCGGCGGAGGCGGACGAGGTCGCGCAGGTGGCGGAGCGTGCCCAGGCAGGGTAGCCCCGCCGCCGTGTCCTCGGCGCACGGCGCCTCCGATGAGACGTAGCCGACGAGTTCGAAGGGCGTGCGCGGGTGGCGTTCGAGGATGCCTTGGAGGCGGTGCGCCTCCTCGGCGTGGCCCACCAGGAGGGCGCGGCGCGGCTCGGTATGCCGCACGCGGCGGGTCAGCCGCCAGGCCGAGAGCAGCAGCCCACTCACCACAAAACTCACCCCCACCACCACCCGCGAAAAGGCGATCTCTTTGACGAAAAAAGCTGCCGCTGCCGCCAGCAGCAGGCCCAGCAAGGCCCCCGCCCAGACGGGCCGCAGGCGGTGCCTTCGGCTGCGCCGGTAGCCACCCGTGAGGCCGATCCCCGCCACCGTGCCGAGCGCGTAGCCGGGCGCCACGAGGGTGTAGAAGAGGGGGGCGAACTCGACCCCCGTCTGCATCGTGCGGAGCGCCCCAAGGAGCGCCACTACGCCGAAGACAAGGAGGAAATCCAGGAGGGGCGCGGCCAGGCGGCGGAGCGCCCGCGCCAGCACCGTCAGCCCCGCCCGCGCGACGATGCCCCCGCGCAAAAGCCACGCAAAGGCGCGCGAGTACCGTCCCTCGAAATGCTTTTCGGTGAAGCGCAGCATCGCCCCGTAGAAGAGGCGCACGTACCGCAACTCGCCCTGCTTGGTGCTCTCGCCTTTATAATGGATGATTTGCGTCTCGGGGGTGTAGAAAATCTTCCACCCCGCCTGCTGGATGCGATAGCACCAGTCGAGGTCCTCGCCGTACATGAAGAAGTCTTCGTCCAGCAAGCCCGCTCCCTTTCGGATTTCGGATTTACTGGCATCAGTCGCGCTTTGCGCTCGTGTCGGATTTCGGACTGGATGCCCCGATTGGCCGTTGGTGTTGGCTTCGCTGAAGAGGGCACCGCGGCGCACCAACATACACGAGCCGCTCAGGGCGTCCACTTCGGCGTGCTCGTCCGGGGGGAGGTAGGTGAGGTTGTACCGGCCGAAGGTGCGGCTGCGGGGGAAGAGGCGGCTCAGGCCTGTCATCCGGTAGAAAGCGACGCGCGGCGTGGGGAAAGCGCGGCGGCTCTCCCAGGCGAAGCTGCCGTCGGGGTTGAGGATCTTGCAGCCCACCGCACCTGCCTCAGGGTGCGCGTCCATGAAGCCCACGAGCGTGGTGAAGGTGTCTTCCTGGACGATGGTGTCCGGGTTGAGGACGAGCACGTAGCGGCCCCGCGCCTGCCGGATGGCTTGGTTGTTGGCCCGGCTGAACCCGACATTCTCCTCGTTCGCGATCAGATGCACATCGGGGAAGTGCCGCCGCACCATCTCCACCGATCCGTCGACCGAGTTGTTATCGACGACGAACACCTCGGCGTCGAGGTCCCGGGCGGCGCGTTCGACCGAGCGCAGGGCCTGCTCCAGGAACTCCCGCACGTTGTAATTAACGATGACGACGGAGAGGTCGAGCAGGGCCGGCGGGGCCACCGCCGTACCGGTTTCTAACGATGGCGACGAATCCTTCTGCATAACGCGCAGAGATACTACGGGAGTAGGTTGTCGGTTCGCGGTTGTTGGTTGTCAGTTTTTTGGCGTGGAGCTTTCGCCGAGGGTTAACAGTACGCCGAGAACTTTCGTCACGGCACGCCGAACAACGCCCATCGCCCCCTGCATTTCCCCAACCGACAATCGGCCAACCGACAACTGGCAACCCCGCCTCACATATTTCGCCGGGAAATTCGGGACACGCTCGTGCTGGCTGGGCCGATAGTGGCCTCGCAACTCGGGCAAATCTCCCTCGGCTTCGTCGATACGGTCATGGTAGGGCGGCTGGGAAGTGAGGCGCTTGCTGGCGTGGCGCTCGGCAACACGGCGTTTTTCTTCATCGCCATCTTCTGCATGGGCGTGGTGATGGCCGTGGGGCCGATGGTGTCGCAGGCGTTCGGCGCGGGCGAGGACGAACCGCTCGGGCGGAGCGTGCGGCAGGGGTTGTGGATGGGGCTGCTGCTGAGCCTGCCCGCCGCCTTCTTGCTGTGGAACGTGGGGGATCTTCTGCGGTGGATGGGCCAGGTGCCGGAGACGGTGGCGATGACGGAGGGCTATCTGCACGCCATCGTCTGGGGTTTCCTGCCGTTCATCTGGTTCACCGCCCTGCGCGGCTTCATCGAAGGCGTCTCGCGGCCCCTCGCCGTGACGGTTATCACGCTCCTGGGTGTGGGGCTCAACGCGGGGGCCAACTACGTGCTGATGTTCGGCAAGCTCGGCTTTCCGGCCCTGGGGTTGGTGGGCACGGGCTGGGCCAGCACCCTCGTTTACTGGTTCATCTTTCTCCTGCTGGCGCTTTTTGCCAAGTACGGCACGGCCTTCCGGCGCTACCGCGTCTTCGACCGGCTGGGGCGGCCCGACCTCCATTACTTCCGCGAGCTGTTCCGTATCGGCTGGCCCATCGGCGTCTCGCTCGCCATCGAGGCCGGGCTGTTCTCGGCGACGGCCCTGCTGATGGGGCTGCTGGGGACGGTGCCGCTCGCGGCGCACCAGATCGCCATCCAGTGCG
>JAHEMB010000392.1 GCA_024643915.1 Rhodothermaceae bacterium
TTGCCAGCGTGGCGGCTTGCGGTTGGGTGAAATGCCAGGCGGCAAACCCGCCCAGGGCGATCACTGCGAGGGTGCCTGTCAGCAGCAGGGTTTTCCAGAATCGGTTCATCGTTCCTTTTGTAGCGAATCAGTCTTTCTACGAGAGGGCCAAAAACAGGGCAGCGGGGGACAGGCTCGGCGTGAGCCTGCCCCCATGCCCTGCAAGAGCGTGGTGATGCCTGCACCGGCGCACAACTTACTTGACCATCACCATCTTGCGCGAGACGGCCTGGCCGTCCATCGTCAGGCGGTAGATGTACGTGCCGGAGGCCACCTGCTGGCCGGCGGCGTCGCGCCCGTTCCACGTCACGTCGTAGGTGCCCGCGTTGCGGTCGGCGTCGAGGAGGGTGGCGATGAGGCGGCCCTGCACGTCGTAGACGGCCACATTCACCCGGCCTGGCTGCTTCACCTCGTATTCGATCCGAGTCTCAGGATTGAACGGGTTCGGGTAGTTCTGCAAGAGGCCGAAGGAGCGCGGCACCTCGTTGCGAGGCTGCGTCGCGACGCCTGTCTGGTCGAGCGGATGGTGCTCGTGCTCGAAGCCCTGCCACGGCGAGGCCATGTACGGGAAGGTGCTGTTAAACGGCTTGTCGTTGCCGTTCACCCCGTCGCCGAGCGCGTTGTTGGGCGAGATGTTGAACCCATCGACGAGCACGCCGGCCATCACGCGCAGGGAGATATCGACCACATCGTCTTCCAGCCGACGGCCGTTCGGGTAGCCGCCCAGGTCGCCCGCAATGACGCCGAGGGCCGAGAAGCCTTCATCGCCCGCCGCCACGGGAGGCAGGCCCATGTTCAACCGGATCATATCTGAGGGCTGCACCGCCGTCGTGTTCATAGGCTGATTCAGGCCCGCAATGCCCACCAAGAGCGTTTGCACGATGTCGTTGCGCGGCGCGGTCGGTACACTCAGGCCGTAGAGCAGATTGAGAAGTTTGGGCACCTCGGGGTCGAGGATCGGCCCGCCTTCACCAAAGGGCGCGACGTAGTTGGCCACGTCATCGCGTGGTTGCGAGGCGAGGAAAAAGTTTTTGAAGGCGAGGGGCACGACCACCTCGTTGATAAGCGGCAGCCCGAGGCGCGAGACCTGCACCCAGTCGCCGTCGTGGCTGCGCGTGCCGTCCCCATTGACGACGATCATGCTGCGCCGGCTGGTAGTGGCCCACACACCGATGACGGCGTCTGGGTCGTCCGCGCCGGTGACGGCGCCGCCGTCGGCGGCCAGGTCGGAGGCCGGCACCTGAAGGCCGATGGTGTGGACGTTAAAGCCGCCCAGCCCGTCGATGCCACCTCCCATGTTGCCGGGGGCGCCGGGGCGGATCGTCAGCAAGTCAAAGATGGCGCCCAGATCGACGAAGAACGGGTCGTCGCGCTGCCCGGCGAAGACCTGGCCGCCGTTGCTCAAGTCGTAGACGGCCATGTCGGCGAGGGCATCGTAGCCGGGTGTGGAGGCCGGGCCGATGTTCGCCGGCGGCGTCACCAGGCCGGTGCCCAGGCTCCTGCCCGCACCCGACGACGAATCGACGCGGGTGACGGTGTAGGTCTGGCGGAAGTTGTATTCGGCGCTGTTGAGGCCCGCGATGGGGCCGGTGTTGTAGAGGAACGTGCCGCCGTTCTGAATGTCGTCTTCAAACTGAAATTCGTAGACGATGTCCTCTCGCGCGTCGCCGTCGTTGTCGATGCGAATCGTGTAAAGGACGTTCGGGTCGAAGCGGTAGAAGTTCGGGCCGCCGTTGGGATCCTGGAAAGGAATCACGTTCATATAGAGCGTGACCATGTCCGGGTCGTCGGGGCTGACGAAGGCGTAGACGTCGGTGATGTCGGCCGTGGGGTCGAGCATCATCATGGGCGCTTCGCGGTGGCTCGACGCCTCGCCGGCCTCGTAGCCGACCCATAGAAAGGCCGTCAATACGACGGCGGCGGTGAGTAGGGATCCGAGAATTAGCTTTTTCATGAGTGACCTCCTTTGAAGGATGGATGACCGTTGGATGCGTTTGTTTTTGTTCATGAGGTGGAAAGCGGGAGGGTGGGGTGCAGCTCGGGCAACAGCTTCATGCCGCGCAGCATGCCGGCGGCGTCCCACAACGAGCGCCCCCAAACGAACCGTCCGTCTGCAACCGTCAGGAGCGTGAAGCCACTGACGGTGAGGCGGCGGCCCGTAGGGGGGATATTGAGGAATACCGCTTGATGGGTGCCCGTCAGGTGCCAGGCGAAGGCCACGCGGTCGCCCTCTACCACTATCTCATAGGGTTGCAGGTGGAGGTCCGGGAAGGCGCGCAGCCAGCCGCGCATCTCCTCGACGGCCTGGTCGGCGCCCTCACATCGCGACGCCCGGCTCTGGTCAATGCCCACGTACGTGTCGGCGAAGAGGGAGCGGGCAGCAGCGGGTTCGTGCGCGTTGAGCGCAGCGACGAGGTACTCAATGAGGGGGCGTGGGTCCGGCATCTTCAGGGCTTTTACTTCGTGCGGCTGGACGCCTCGCCCGCCGTCGGTAGCAGAGTAGCCCCGGCTTGCGCCCGGTTACCAGATCAAGAGGTGCTCACTTTCTGCTCACTCGTGTAACGATCCCGGTTTTCAGTTGCCGGAGAGGGGTGGAGACAATACAAGGAGCGCTACAAGTACCCGATCTCCTGCTGCCAGAGGATCTCGGTGACGTGGTCGAGGCCGCGCTTGAGGTGGCGGCGGAACGTGCTGTAGGGCAGGTCGAGCAACTCGGCTGCTTTTTCCTGGGTGGGAGCGGGCTGCAAGTAGGTGCGGTGGACGGCCCGGTAATAGCGTGCCTCGCGCGGATCAGCATCGAGCGCGCCGGTCGTCTCTTCGAGCAGGCGCCGTAGTGCCTCGATGCGGTCGGCCTCATCAGCTTCAACGCCTGTGCGGTCGGTGACGAGGCGGGCGCGCAGGAGGGGGTTGCCACGCAGGTCGGCGGGGAGGGTGAAGGCGCGGAAGGCGTCGTGCACGGCCTCGGCGAAGCGGGGCCGGCTGAGGACGATCACGGGGGCGGCGGGTTGCGAAGGGGTCGCTTCAGGGGTAGCACCGGGCTGCCGGTCAGCCAGCAGGTCCAGCCAGGCCGTTGGGGGCACTGCCCGCCAGTCGTGCCCATACACGGTGTACGTTTGCCCGTCCACTGCAAAGTCGGCCTCTGGCAGCGGCTGCATGGCGGCGTAGCCGAAGATGGGTCCCCATAAATCAGCGTCGCGGCAGGGGACGAAGGAGAAGGCGAGGCCAGGCGTGTAGAGGTAATGCTGCACACGGCTGAGGAAGATGAGGCTCTGCACGGGCGAGACATCCTGGTAGGCGTCGGCGGCCATCCAGAAGCGAAACATCGTGGCGTGCTCTCCGGCGCGCAGGGGGGCGTGGTTTTCGAGATACTGCCACGCCGCATCGGTGGCGGTGTCGGCGGCCCGGTCCTCCGGCGTCATCTTATCCAGGAAGAGCGTGAGCATGAAGCCCTGCGGCGCGCCTTCTTCGTCTCGATAGACGGTCATGCCCTCCGGCTGCTGCCCGATCCAACGCTCGGCCAATTGGGCCGAGGCTGCGCCCTCGTGTCGTTCCACCATCGCCAGCAGGGGGGGCAGGTCGGCGGGGCGGCCCCGGTCGTGCAGGAGCGGCGTGCTAGCCTCCCACTGCGAGCGGAGGCGGGCCATGAGGGGGCGGACGAGCGGGTGATTGCGGTGGAGGAAGGCGTAGTCGGAGAGGAGGGAGCGGTCGCCGGTGGTGCCCTGCTGTTTGAGGCGGTCGGTATAAAACTGCCGGGCGCGGCGGTGCAACTCGGCGTGCCACTCCGGGTTGCGCCAGCGCAATTCAGCGGCGAGAACCTCGCGTGCCAGGTCATGAAGGAACAGGCCGCGTTCCCCGGCCTCGACAAACGAGAGGCCGCGCAGCCAGCCGAAGAGGCTATGCACGTCCGGCATGGCAAGCATGGTCTGCAAGAGCGACTCGGTAGTGAAGCGGACGAGGGCGCAGGTTTCGAGCGCCGCGCGGTGCGCCGGCCCCGGCACATGCTGCACGAACTGCTCCAGTAGGGTTTTGATGACGTCTTGCGCCGCCTCGGGCCGGAAGCGCGAGTGAGGCTGCTGCTCTAGCAGATCGGTCACGAGCGAGGTGGCTAGGGGGTGCCCGTGGGTGAAAGAGAGCACTGTCTCGTGCTCGTCCGCCGGCACATTGCGGCGGTCCAGGAAAGCGCGGGCCTCTTCATCGTCGAGGTTGCGCAGGGGGAGGGAGGCGATAAGGGCCTGCCAGCCGGGGATCGGCTTATCGCCGCGGAAACCGGCATCGCCTTCGCCAGGCGTGGTGGCGACTTCGGCCTGTTTGCGTTGCTTGCCATCGAGCATGTCGTAGATCTTGTTGGCGGTCAAAGCCTGTTCCCAAAAGACATTGCCGGGGTGACCAGGCTTTTCGTTGAATCCGCTGGCGGCGTGGCCGTAGAACAACGGTCCGCCAAATGCAACGTGTTCCGCCGAGTTGCCGTCGCAACGAAGCGTCATATGACGCCCCGTCATAACGAATTCAAACTTGCCATCGCCCGGTTTGCCAAAAATGGCAATGTTCTGGCTGTTGCCGAATCCGCCTGCGTCGTCTTTCAATTGCTTGTCGATCTTCGGCTGCCATTCCGGCTGGATGATTCCCTCAAAGATTTCCCGAACCATTCCGCGCTGGGCGGTGGTGAAGAAATCGCTATTGATGACCGGCTTGGTGATGTGCCAGTTGTTGGA
>JAHEMB010000393.1 GCA_024643915.1 Rhodothermaceae bacterium
GGATCTCCAGCCGCTCGACGGCGTGCAGGGGCCTTACCGGCTGGAAGGGCAGCAGGGCGAGCTTTTCATCCTCGTCATCCCCGCCTCCGAGCGTGTCTACCTCGACGGCCAGCTCCTCACGCGCGGCGAGACGAATGATTACACCATCGATTACGCCCTCGGCGAGATCACCTTTACGCCCACGCGCCTTATCACGAGCGACCGCCGCCTGACGGTGGAGTTTCAGTACCGGACGAACGAGTTCACGCGGACGCTTGTCGCTTCCCAGGCCGAGATGCAGTTTTTCCCACGCGAGAACGGCACGGCACGGGCGCGCTTCGGCGTCTCGTTCCTGAGGGAGGCCGACGGGCAGCAGTTCAGCGAGGAGTTCGGCTTTACCAGCGCCGACTCGCTTCTTCTGACGCAGATCGGCGACGGCCTGGCCGCGCGCGACGGCGCCGAGCCGGTGCTGTTCGATGCTGAAGCGCCGTTTGTGCAGTACATCCGCCGGCCCCATCCGAGCAATGCGGAGGATTCGATCTTCGTCGCCCTCACGTCCCTGCCGGCGGACAGCGTGCAGGTGTACCGCGTCCGTTTCACACACGTGGGGCAGGGGCAGGGCCGGTACATCCGCGAGGGGCGGGCCGTCAACGGCATCCGGTACGAGTTCGCGGGGGAGGGGCTGGGCTCGTACGAGCCGGTGCGCCTCTTGCCCAAGCCCAAGCAGCAGCGCCTCGTCGATCTCCACGGCGCCGTGCAGCCCCTCCCCGGCGTCGAGCTTTTCGGCGAATGGGCCAGCTCGGTCAACGACGAAAATCGCCTCTCCGACATCGGTAGCGCAGACGACCGGGGCATGGCCTTCCTCGGCGGCCTCCGCCTCAAGCCCACGCAAGTCACCCTCGGCAAGCGCGACCTGGCAAAGCTTTCTGCTGAGTACCGCCACCGCTTCACCGGAGACCACTTCGCCACTTTCGACCGGACGCGGCCCGTCGAGTTTGCCCGGCAGTGGAACCTCAGTGCGCAGCGCCGGCCCGCCGGTGGCAGTCTCGTCCAGGATGGCGAGGAGGTCATCGACGAGGGGTTCGTCCAACTCGATTGGTCGGCCTATTCGAGCCTCCGGGGCGAGTTGGGGCGGCTCGATCAGGAAGACGCCTTCCGGGGCGCCCGCCGCGCTTTCCAACTGTCGAGCGGGGAGGAAGGCTGGCCGCGTGTCGATTATCGACTCGAATACGTTACCAGTAGGGATTCGCTCACGAACGAAGACGGGTCGTGGCTGCGGCAGCTCGGCGTGCTGCAAAAGCCGTTATGGCAAAACCGACTCGTACCGAAGGTCGAGGTAGAGCAGGAGCGGCGGCGGCAGCGGGTGATCGGGACGGACAGCCTCTCCCGCCAGTCCCTCGCTTTCGTCGAAGTGCGGCCCGGCCTGTTCTGGCGGACAAACACGCTGGAGGCCGGCGCCGAGGTCGAGTTGCGAAGCCAGGAGGACTGGGCCGACGGGGCACTGCGCCCTTCCGCCAAAGCCTGGACGACGCAGACGCACCTGAATTACCGGCCCGGCCCGACTTTCAACACGGAGGCGACGGTGGGTTACCGCGTGCAGCGATTCAACGGCTTCTTCAGAGAAACACAGCGGCGCGAGAACAGCGAGAGTGTGGTCATCCGGTGGAACAGCCGCTGGCAGCCTTTCGCGCGCGCCCTCGACCTGAACTGGTTCTACGAGGCCCTGACGGAGCGCACGCCCACGCTCCAGGAGATCTACGTGAAAGTGGGGCCGGAGCTGGGTCAGTTTGTCTGGGAAGATTTCAACGGCGACGGGATCGTGCAGCTTGAGGAGTTCGTGCCGGAGCGCACACCCGACGAGGGGAATTACGTGCAGACCTTCATCCCTTCGGATAGCCTGACGGCCGTCATCGGCGTCACCGCGCAGGTGCGTCTGGAACTTGACCCGAGCAGAACATGGCGCGGCGCCCAGACTGGCCTGAAGAAGATCCTGTCGAACGTCTCGACGCGGTCGACGCTTCAGATCGAGGAGAAGAACCGCGACAAGGACCTGGCGCAGATCTACCTGCTCAACCTCAGCCGTTTCCGCGACCCGGAGAACACGCTCAATGGGCGACTGCGGATTGCGCAGGACGTTTACTTCTTCAAGGGCCACCGCCGGTACGGGCTGGACGTGTCATTCAATCAGCTTCGGGGGCTGAGCGAGCTGGCGGCGGGCGAAGAGTCGCGCTTCCTCAACAGCTGGCGCGTGACGGCCCAGGTGCGCCCCTCAACGAAGTGGAGCCTGAAACTGCGCACGGCGCTCGAACAGAACCGCGTCGACAGCGACTCGCTCGCCACGCGCCGGTACGACATCGAGAGCGCCAGTGTGGAGCCGGAAGTGACGTTCAACGCGTCGCGCTCCCTGCAACTGACGGGCGGCGTGTCCCTCGCCCGCAAGACCGACGCCCTCGGCGACCGGCAGGCGCGGGTGCTACGCTTCCCCGTGGAGGCGCGCTACACGCTCGTGCGCCGCCTGCAAGCCTTCGTCCTGGCGGAGGTGGCCGACGTGCGGCTCGACGGCGAGGCGGTGGGCCTGGCGCAGTTCGAGCTGACGGAAGGGCGCGGGCCGGGCACGTCGTACCTGTGGAGCCTCAATGGTTCGTACGCCCTCACCCAGTACCTCCGCGCCACCTTCTCCTACAACGGCCGCGCCCCCGCCGACGCCCCCGTCATTCACACGGTGCGAATGCAACTCAGCGCCACGTTCTAGTTTTCGGTTTCCAGTTTCCGGTTCACGGTTCTCAGTTGATTAAGAAGAACCGGAAACCGAGAACTGGAAACCGGAAACCACTACGCCGTTTGCAGTTCCGGCTCGGCGAACTCGTCGTATTCCTCGCGGCGGATGGGCAGGCCGGCGTCGGCGAGCTTGCCTTCGAGGTTTTCGTAGCCCCGGTCGAGGTGGTAGATGCGGGTGACGTGCGTCTCGCCCTCGGCCACCATGCCCGCCAGGACGAGCGAGACGCTGCCGCGCAGGTCGGTGCTCATCACCTCGGCGCCCTTGATGGTCTGCCCGCCCTCCACCGTCACCGTGTTACCATCCACCGAAGCGCGGACGCCCATCCGGTTGAGCTCGGGGATGTGGGCGAAGCGGTCGCTGTAGATCGTGTCGACAATCTCCGCAGTGCCGGTTGATTGGGTCAGCAGGACGGTCCACTGCGCCTGGAGGTCGGTAGGGAAGCCGGGGTAGGGCGCCGTCTCGATGGACACGGGGTGGATGCTTTCGGGCGTGATGACGTCTACGTAGTCCGGCCCCATGTAGAACGGCGTGCCTGTCTGCGCGAAAGCGTCGATGAAGGCGTCGCCGAGGTGAGAGGGGTTGGCGTTGGAGAGGTGGATCAACTCGCCCGGCGTGCCCGCGATGGCGGCGGCGATCATGAAGGTGCCCAGTTCGATGCGGTCCGGCGTGTTCGAGAATTCGACGGGATAGAGCCGATCCACCCCCTCAATCTCCACCGTCGTGGTGCCCAACCCGTCGATCTTAGCGCCCATCTTCTGAAGCACCTCGCCGAAGGCAACGACGTCCGGCTCGCGCGCCGCGTTTTCGAGGCGCGAATTCCCTCGTGCCAGGACGGCCGCCAGCAGGAAGTTGATCGTCGCGCCCACGCTCGACGGCTCCATGCGGAAGACGCCGCCTTCGAGCCGGCCGCCTTTGGCCGTGGCCACCACGTAGCCCTCATCCAAGTCGATCTCCGCGCCGAGGGCTTCCATGCCTTGCAAGTGGAGATCGACGGGGCGCGGCCCCCACGCGCAGCCGCCGGGCAGGGACACGCGCGCCTTGCCGCACCGCCCCAGGAGCGCTCCCAGCATGTAAAACGACGCCCGCATCTTTTTCACCAGGTCGTACGGCGCCTCGGGGTACGAGATGTCCCCCGCATCAATTGTCATCTTGTTTTGTTGCGCGTCGAAGTTAACCTTGGCGCCGGAGATGCGCAGCACATGGGCGAATGTGTTAACGTCGCGGAGGTCGGGCACGTTGAGGAGCGTGCTGGTGCCGTCGGCCAGGAGTGCGGCGGACATGAGCGGCAAGGCCGTATTCTTCGAGCCGCTGACGCGGAGGGTGCCGTGGATCGGGTGCTTGCCTCGGATGACGAGCTTCTGCATGAGGAATGGGGTTGGCTGCGTGGCTAAAAAAGGAAATCGGTCCGCGCAGGGCGCCACCGATGGCTATTCTTCCAACGCCTCAAATCGCGTCTGGATCGAAGCCGCCGCCCCTCGTACACAATTATTACAGCCCCCGCTTTGTAGAGAGGATACCGGCCTCGGATATCGAGGTACCGGGAGCGAAAGACATTGCGCGCGGGTCAACTCTGAGAAAATAGGAACGAGCGGAATCTGAAAAGGGCTCCTCGCGTGCAAGGCCAACCGAACCGCCGACCGAAACGCTCGTCATGCGCCGCGTCTACCTCGATCATGCCGCCACCACGCCCCTCGACCCACGCGTCTTCGAGGCGATGGAGCCGTATTTGAAGGAGCACTTCGGTAACGCCTCTTCGGTCCACGCCCTCGGTCGAAAAGCGCGGTACGCGGTGGAGGAGAGCCGGGAGCGCGTGGCGGCGGCCCTCAATGCGGCACCGGGCGAGATCGTTTTTACGAGCGGCGGCACCGAGGCGGATAACGCCGCGATCAAGGGATCGCTGCCGGGCGAGCGGCGCGGCCTCGTCACGTCTGCGGCGGAGCACGAGGCGGTGCTGCGCTCGGCGGAGGCGCTGGCCGAGGCCGGGCACCCCGTG
>JAHEMB010000394.1 GCA_024643915.1 Rhodothermaceae bacterium
GTCGTGCGTCTTGTAGCGGTCCACCTTCATCCCCTTCTTGATCTCGCGCAGGTCGCCATCCACGCGCACGCGCTCGAAGCCCTGCCGGGCCACCTGGTCGAACAGCTCGCGGTAGTGGCCCTTCCGGCCCTTGACGAGCGGCGCGAGGAGCATCAGCCGCGTGCCCTCAGGGAAAGCGAGCAGGCCGTCGATGATCTCGTCGTCGCTCTGCTTGCGCATGGGGTTGCCCGAGAGGTACGAGTAGGCCGTACTGGCGCGGGCGAAGAGGAGACGCAGGAAGTCGTAGATCTCCGTGACGGTGCCCACCGTGGAGCGCGGGTTGCGGCTGACGGTCTTCTGCTCGATGGCGATGACGGGCGAGAGGCCGTCGATGAAGTCGAGGTCGGGCCGCTCCATCATGCCGAGGAACTGCCGGGCGTAGGCGCTCAGGCTCTCCATGTAGCGCCGCTGCCCCTCGGCGTAGATCGTGTCGAAGGCGAGGCTGGATTTGCCGCTGCCCGAGAGGCCGGTGATGACGACGAGCTGCTCGCGGGGCAGGTCGAGGTCCACGTTCTTGAGATTGTGCTCGCGCGCGCCGCGAATAATGATGCGTTCGTCCATCCAGAGAAGAGCGGTCGGTCTGAAACTGACAGTCTACGTGGTACCGGGCAGGGGCCGTTTTCGTTTCTCTAAACCGCGCAAAAACTCCCGCTTGCCCCCTATCCCTCCATCAATACAAACGGTGGGTGACAGCCCTGCGGCACGCGCCCTTCCTTAGTCAATCGATGAATCCTTCGTACCGCCTAATATAGTCCAGCGCAGGTTGTGACACGGTTGCGGGTGAGATGTCCTTCTCTACGTAGTATGCCGACTTGAACCATTCGAGAATAGTCTTTTTTCCTCTACTGGAATTACAGCTACCGCAGCAGATTGCGATGGTTTTGGGGTTATCCCAAGGTGGCACATGGTTTAGGTGCTCAATGGTCGCCCAGTCGCCGTACCAATTGTTGGGATTCGGCCTTGCCATCTCCTTGTGGCAATAGACGCATCGCGTGTCCCGTGTCCGTACACACTCGACATCTTGCTCTCTCAACCCTTAGCGATTCAGCACGAATTTTCTCTAACCCTCTTGATGCCCAATTTAGCTGGTCGCCAGTTCGTGCGACAGCAGCATAACAGCTGGTTCGATGCCTGGCTGAACTCATCATCAAAGCAGCCGCCAAGAACGGAATTATCAAGGTAAATGCGCTGCTTCTTCATCGCCCTACGCTACCATTCTTTGCACACGCCACCTCTTACGCCTCCGCTTCCTCCTGATGCAGGGGCAGCAGGACGACGAACGTGGAGCCTTCGCCGGGCGTGCTTTCAGCGGTGATGGCGCCGCCGTGGCGCTCGGCGATGCGGCGGCAGATGGCCAGGCCCATGCCCGTGCCTTCGTAGGCGCTGCGCCCATGCAGCCGCTGGAACGGGGAGAAGATCCGGTCGAGGTACTTCTCTTCGAAACCGATGCCGTTGTCCTGCACTTCGAGGCGGCAGACCGGCTGGGGGTGACCGTTGAGCTGAGCCTTCGTCCTCTCGGCCCGCACCGCGATGCGGGGGCGTACGTCCTCACGGTGAAACTTGAGGGCATTGCCGATGAGGTTCTGCAAGAGCTGCCGCATCTGCATCGGGTCGGCCTCGATAGAGGGGAGGGCGGCCACGTCCACGGCGGCGTCAAGTTCGTCGATGCGCACTTCGAGGTCGACCAGCACGCCCTCGGCCACCTCGTTGAGGTCGATCTCGCGGAATGGCTCGCCGCGCGTGGCCACGCGGGAGAAGGCGAGGAGGTCCTTGATGAGGCTCGACATGCGCAACACGGCGTGCTGCATCCGCTCGATGTACAGGATCGCCGTCTCGTCGAGGTCAGGCTCGTAGTCGGCTCGCAGCAGGTCGGCAAAAGCGTGGATCTTGCGGAGCGGTTCCTGGAGGTCGTGCGAGGCCACGTAGGCGAAATCCTGCAACTCGCGGTTACGCTGTTCGAGGGCGACGTTGGATTGTTCGAGGGCCTGCTCGGCGCGGCGGCGCACGCCCACCTCGTCCTGCAACTGGGTATTGAGCGTTTCGAGTTCGGCGGTGCGCCCGGCCACGCGCTCTTCGAGGGTCTCGTTGAGTTCCTTGAGGCGGGCCTCGGCGCGACGTCGCTCGACGAGTTCGCGCTGGACGGCGGTGTAGAGGCGCGCGTTCTCGATGGCGATGGCGGCCTGGTCCGCGATGCCGCTGATGATGTGCTCGGCCTGCTCGGTGAAGACGCCCACCTCCTCGTGGCCGAAGAAAAGCCCGCCAATGACGTCGCCGGTGCGCGAGACGACGGGGGCGGCGAGGTAGCTGCGCACGGGCAGGTGCCCCTCGGGCATCCCCTGGTACGGCGCGTTGTGGCCGTAGCGCGGGTCCTGCGTCACATCGGCCAGGCGCACGATCCCCTCGCCGTCGAACGTGGGCCCGAAGACCTGCGTATTGCGCGGCATGGGGAACTGGGAGAACGCCTCGTGTGGGGCACCGGAGAGCGAGTAGAGCATGTACGCCTCGCCCTCTTTGTTCGTCACGTTGTAAAAGAACGCGCCGAACTGGGCACCGCTCAGCTCCCGCCCGGCGTCCGTAACGGCCTGCACCAGCTTCTCCAGCTCCAGCTCGGCGGCAAGCGAGGCGTTGACTTCGTTGATGATCTCGAGGGCGCGTGTCTGCCGACGCAGCGCCTCCTCAGCTGTTTTCCGCGCGGTCAGGTCCTCGGCCAAGCCAATCACGCGGACGACCTGCCCCGCCTCGTCGAGGACGGGGAAGGCGCGGTCGTGCACCCAGCGCTCTGATCCATCGGGCCGGACGATGCGGTATTCCTCCTCGGTCAGGTCGCCGTGCATCTGCCGCCCTAGCGACGCCGCCACGCGTTCTCGGTGCTCCGGCACGACGGCTTCGAGGAACGACCGGGGATCTTCGTAGAGTTCCTCCCGCGCGTGCCCCCACAGCCGTTCGTAGGCGGGGCTGACGTATTTGAGGCCATCCGGCTCAGTGATATAAAAGACCTCCTGGATGGTCTCGGCGAGCTGCCGAAAACGCGTCTCGCTCTCGCGCAGCGCGTGCTCGGCCTCCTTGATGTCGGTGATGTCGATAAGGGTGTTGGCGGCGCCCACCAGTTCCCCGGTCGCGTTGCGGAGCGGCACCGGGTTGGCCAGCACGTGCAGCCGCACGCCATCGGGCCGCTCGACGACGATGTTCGCGCCGCGGATGCTCCGCCCTTCCTTGAGCGCTACCGCCATCGGGCACTGCTCAAGCGGGAGGGGGTTGCCGTTGGGCTCGAAAATGCGCCACGAGCCGCACCACAGGTCTTCGCCCACGACGGGATGACGGCCCCACAACTCAGCGGCGCGTTCGTTGTAGAGCGCTACGCGGCCTTCGGCATCGGTCGTGTAAAGCGCCACGGGCGCGGCCAGAACGAGCTGACGGAACAACTCCATGCTGTCGCGCAGTTGCTCCTCGGCGCGTTTCCGCTCGGTGATGTCCGTGCAGATGCCGGCCATGCGAACGGGCGTCCCGTCCTCGTCGTAGAAAGCCCGCCCCCGGGCCTCTACCCAGATGATCTCCGCATCGGCGCGCTGTACGCGATACTGCACGAAATAGTCGCCCTGGCTTTCGAGCGCCTGCCGGATGGCTTCGTTCAGGCCGTCGCGGTCTTCGGGCAGCACGTCTTCGAGGACGCTCTCGAAGGTGCCGCTGAAGCCACCGGGGGCGCGGCCGTGGATCGTTTCGAGGTTGTCCGACCAGGCCACCGCGTCGGTGGTGAGGTCCCAGTCCCACGTGCCGACGTTGGCCGCCTCCAGGGTAAAGCGCAGCCGCTGCTCGCTCTCGCGCAGCGCCTGCTCGGCCCGCTTCTGCTCGATGGCGAAGGCGACGTGGTTGGCGATGGTCTGGGCCAGGCGCAGCTCCTCGTCGGCGAAGGCATGGGGCTGGTCGAAGTACGCCATGAACTTGCCCAGGAGCCGCCCTTCGAAGGTGAGAGGGATGAAGGCCAGGCCACGCACCCCCTCTGCCTCGATGGTCTGCCGGAAAGCCTCCAGCGACGGGTCCGCGAGGGCGTCGGGGACGGTGACGGGCTGCGGGTCGCGGGCGTCGCGCGGCCAGGGCGCATGGCCCTCCACGGCGGCGCGGTACGTGTCGGAGAGGCCGCGCCAGGCCTTGAAGCGGAGGGCGTCGTCGCCCTCGAAAAGTAGAAGCGAGGCGCGGTCGGCCCCCAGGCCTTCGAGGATGACGTCGAGCGCGCGGTCATAGACAGCCTCCAGGCCGGTGGCGCGTACCACGTCGGTGCTGAGCTGGTGCACGAGTTCGAGCTCGCGCAACCGCGCCCGAACCTTCGCCTCGGCCTGCTTGATTTCGGTCAGATCGACGAAGGCGTCGAGCGCGCCGCGGACCTGCTCGTGCTCGTCGTAAAGGGGCGAGGCATAGGTCAGGAGGGTCCGCCGCTGGCCGTCCTCTCGCACGATCTCGACCTCTCGGTCCCGGGTGGCACGGCCCGTGGCGGCGGCCTGCTGCATGGGCAGCGCCTCCGGCGCCACCTCTTCGCCTGCCTCGAAAATGCGGAACGGCAGGCAGTCGGCCTGCGGCCCGGTCTTCGACGTATTGACGCCGGCCTCCACCCCGAGCATCTCGGCAAGGGCGGGGTTCGCGGTGATGTTCTCGCACGCGGTATCATGCGCCACAGCCAGCCCCACCGGGGACACGTCGAGGAGGGTCTGCAACT
>JAHEMB010000395.1 GCA_024643915.1 Rhodothermaceae bacterium
CATGCGCCACGGCACGTACCTGCGCAACGAGCACGGCATCAAGAAATTCGCCGAGATGGCGATGGGCCAACTCACGCGCAAGGTGACGAAGAAGTCGGCCTTTTACCGGGAGATGAACGAAAATCTCCTGGTCGAGAAAGCCAACCTGCGCCTGCGCGGCGAGGAGCTGTATGAAAAGGCGATGCTCGACCCGAGCGACTTTTTCAGCGTGCGGCGCCGGTTGTGGGCCAACACCACGCTCGTCGTGGCCGTGCTGATCGCCGCCATCGTGCTTGGCTACATCGCCGTGCTGGCCTTCATTGAGGGGGACACGCCCCTGCTGAGCGTGATGCGGTGGGTCATCGCCGGCATCCTCGCGGTGGTCCTCACGGGGGGCGGCATGATCGTCTCGGAGCGGCTCATTGAAGTGCTCTTGCCCGAGGGGACGCCCCGCTACCAGCGCCTCGGCGACGTGGGCCGGGGCTCGGCGGTGTTATGGGGGGTGCTGCTCATCGGCATCCTCGTCACCATCCTCGGCGTCTCCGAAGTGCGCGCCAGCGAACTTAGCGCCCAGGAGAACAGCTCGATGGTCTACATCGGCTTCATTGTCCTCTCGGTGCTGCTGCCCATCATCGCCGGCGCGTTGCGGTGGGACGCCATGCGCTTCATCGATGTCTACAAAACGACGATGGCCCACCGGCAGATCGAGAGCCGCCTCGCCCAGATCGACTCGATCCTGCGGCAGAACGAGGAGTTCGAGAGCAACTTCTATAAGATCAAGAGCCTCGAACACTGGGACCAGGTCAACACGTTCAAGACGCACAAGGACAACTACAACCAGAAGAAGGGGATCGTCGAGAATCTGAGCGGCCACTTCGCCCAGACCTACGACACGTTCCAGGCCGAGGCCAACAAACGCTACTCGCAGGACATCCGCGACATCACCTCGAAGTCGATCCGCAAGCTGGAGCTGGTGGAGAAGGACAAGCCGGTGGGTGGCAAGCTGGGCCAGGGCAAGGGCCAGGGCAAGCTCAGCCAGCAGCCCCGCCCCGCTACCGCCCCCCCTGCCGAGGCCAGCACCAGCACCGCCGACAGCAGCGCCGACGTGAACGAGTCGGACGTGTACCTGAGCCCGAAACCCATTCGGTAAGCGGTCAGCTTTCAGCTTTTTTCTCGTGCAAGGCCCAGCCCACTCGGCTGGGCCTTTGCCTTTGTACCCCCTCCCTCTTCAAACGAAGCGTGAAGGGCAGAGCGGCACATTTTTTCGGGCTGAAAGCTGACCGCTGATCGCTGAAAGCTCTTTCACATCAAGCCCCGCTCGGCCAGCGAGGTGTAGGTCGTCCCGGCGATGATGAGGTGGTCGTGGACGGGGATGCCCATGAGCTTGCCAGCCTCGACGAGTTGCCGGGTGACGCGGATGTCCTCCTTCGACGGCTCGGGGTTGCCCGAAGGGTGGTTGTGCAGGCAGATGACGGCGGCGGCGTTCTCCAGGATGGCCTTCTGGAAGACGGCGCGCGGCTCGACGATGGACGCCGCCAGGCCGCCCTCGCTGACGGTGTAATCGCCCATGATGATGTTGGCAGTGTTGAGCAGCACCACCTTGAAGATCTCCTGCTTGAGGTCGCGCATGAGCGGGCCGTAGACGGCCGCCACGTCATCTGGGGCACACACCTGCACGCGCTCGCCCCCCCGCTGCGACTCCACGCGCCGCCCGATCTCGAAGGCGGCCAGGAGCTGCACCGCCTTGGCCGGCCCGATGCCGACGACGCGCGTCAGCTCTTTCAGGGCGCGCTGCGAGAGGCCGTGGAGCGAGCCGTAGGTGCGCACGAGCGCCTGCCCGAGTTGCACCGCCGAGACCGGCCCGTCTTTGGTGCGGGTGCCGTTGCCAAAGATGAGGGCCATCAACTCGGCGTCGGTGAGGGCCGCCGGGCCGCGCTTCATCAGCTTCTCGCGGGGACGGTCGGCCTCGTTCCACTGGTGGATGGGCGCGTGATAGCGGATCTCCGGCTCCTCGGCCGGGCGGATTTCGGAGAGCGGATCGAGAGCAGACATGGCGGGGCGCTGATTGGACGAATCATGATCTTTTCTCTATAGACAAATTTTCTCCCGCAAACATATCCCCTCCCACGGAAAAAAGCGGATCGAAGCGGGCGGAGTGAGGATAGAAGATTGATCCTTCTTGTCCACTTGATCTCTTCACCATGACGACCTATTCGACGCTCATCGCCCCCTCGGACCTCCGCCCGCACCTCGGCGACGCAAACTGGGCCGTGGTCGATTGCCGCTTCTCCCTCGCCGATCCGGCGCACGGGCGGTGCGCCTACCTCGACGCCCACCTCCCCGGCGCCATCTACGCGCACCTCGACGAGGACCTCTCTGGGCGCATCGTACCCGGCCGCACGGGCCGCCACCCGTTGCCGGATGTAGACACCTTCGCGCAGACGCTTTCCGGCTGGGGCATCGGCGCGGGCGTGCAGGTGGTGGCGTACGACGACGCGGGCGGCGCCATCGCGGCGCGGCTGTGGTGGATGCTCCGCTGGCTCGGCCACGAGGCCGTCGCCGTACTGGACGGCGGCTGGCCGCGCTGGGTTGAGGAGGGAAACCCTGTGGAGCACGGCGAGACGAGGCGCCCGCCCCGCGCCTTCAAGCCGCACCCAAACCCGGCCCTGCTGGCCGATGTAGCGGAGGTGGAGGCAATGCGAGAGGACCCCGCCTTTCGCCTCCTTGATGCCCGCGCCGCCTCCCGCTACCGGGGCGAGCACGAGCCCATCGACCCCGTCGCCGGCCACATCCCCGGCGCCCTTTCCGCGCCCTTCGGGGAGACCCTGGACGAAAAGGGACACTTCCGGTCGAAAGACGAGATCAAGCAGCGATTCGAAGACGTGCTGGGCGAGGCATCTCCGGCGCGGGCCGTCGTCTACTGTGGCTCCGGCGTGACGGCGGCGCACGACCTGCTGGCGATGGCGCACGTGGGCCTGGAAGGCGCCCGCCTCTACCCTGGCTCGTGGAGCGAGTGGATCACGGACGCCGCCCGACCCGTGGCGCAGGGCGACGATGCCGGATAGCGCGCCGGCCCACGTTGCGACCAAGCACCATGAAGCTGATCTGCCTTCACCCTCTGCTGAGCTTATTTGCTAAAAGGATTCGATAAAGAAGCAGCCTTGGGAGCCTCCTCCCCAAGCACGGGAGAGGTACCCCGCAGTACAACAACGAACGAGGCACAGACCCTCGCAATAGCGGGGAAAGGCCGCGCATTGGCAAAGCCGCGTATCGGCTCATCCCTCCCGATAAAGGACCTCGGGGTCTTCGATCTGCGCTGCGCCACCTCCGCTCCGCAACGCTGTCTCCCTTCACGAAGGGAAAAGGATCGGGCACGGCGCCCACCTTCTTCCCTTCTCTGCCCTCCCTCCTCTCCCCTCCAAAAACCTACATCGCCCCGTACTTCCGCTTGAGGGCATCGATGAGCGCCATGCGCACGTCGCGGCCCTCGGCGACGACCGTCACGTCGGGGTTGTCGCGGTTGAGGTAGTCGAGGTTTTTCTCCTGGCCCGTCATCAGGAAATCGGTGATAGCGACGCGGTAGGTGCGCGCTGGGTCGATGGGGGCGTCGCCGACGAAGCAGGCGTTGGTGTCGTCGGCGCAGTGCGTGTTCGCCGTTTGTAAAAAGCCGCCGCTGCCGACGTTTGCAAGACCCTGCCGGAGGACCTTATCCAGCAGGCTGCCCTTGATGTCGATGGTGAGGACCTGCCCGCCGAAGGGGAGGATGCGGATCACGTCGTACTCGCTGACGGCGCCGGGGGGCAACACATCGTCGATGCGGATGGAGCCGCTGTTGAAGATCGCTGCGTCGGCGCCCTCGACCTCGCGCAACATGCCCTCGGCAATAAGGTCGGTCAGGTTCGTCGGGCGGTTACGGACGCTGGCCTCCAGCCCGTCGAGCGGCTCGGCCACCTCCACCACCGTCCGCGTCGGCTCGAAGCCCGCCGCGCGGAAGCCCGCAAAAGCGGCATCCACCCAGCGCTGCACCTCCGCCGCCACGGTCGGCTCGTCGGCGATTTCGTCGGTAACGGGCACGAACCGGGTGGTGACGTGGAGGGTATCCTGCCGCGTGTCGTAGATCAGGCGATGGACGTAGAGGGAGCGGGCGTTGGCGTCGGCCTTGGTGATGGGCGTAAAGTTTTGCCCCACCCAGTACTGCATATTCTCGTGCTCGTGCCCGCCCATGAGGAGGGCCAGGTTGGGCACCGCCGACGCCAGGGCGCGATCCTGCTCGATGGCGAGATGGGTAAGCCCCGCCACGGCATCCACCTGCCCCTGGAGGGCACTCACCTCCCGCTGCATCGCCGCCGTGTAGTCCTCGATCTGCACGTAGTCCGGGTCGTTGGCATCCAGCGTCACGCCGACGAGGCCCAGCCGGAAGCGGTCGCCGTCCTCCTCCGTCACGTCGATCACAGCGGAGGGCTGCACGCCCGGAAGCGACTGGCCGTCGGCGCCCGTGACGTTGGCTGAGATCCAGTTGAATTCGGATTCGTCGAGGCGGGCGAAGAAGGCGTCTCCTTTCACGTCGAACTCGTGGTTGCCGAAGGTGGCATAGTCGAGGCCGAGGGCGTTGAGGACGGCCACCATTTGTCGACCGGCCAGGCGCTCGCCGTCCACCTTCGCCGTCCCCAGCGCCGAGGGGCTGAAGAAGTCGCCCGCGATGACGGCATAGGTGTGGGGGTTGGCGGCTTCGAGGGCACGGAGGAGGGTGGCCACGCGGGCC
>JAHEMB010000396.1 GCA_024643915.1 Rhodothermaceae bacterium
TCCTCATCGTCCTCCTCGTGCTTGTAGAAAAGCTCGGCGGCCAGCTTGTCGTGCCCGTCGATGATGAGCCCGGCGACGACCTCCAACTCCTCGCCGACGGAGCGCTTGACGGGCCACCGCCCGCCGTCCACCTGCGGCTCGACGGAGACGATGACGACCCGCGACCATTGCCCCGGGGCAGGCGAGGGTGGATTCCAGGGCTGTTCGGGCTGGATTTCGGAAACGGTGGTCTCAGGCATAAGGGGTGATTCGTGCTTGGGTGGCTCGCCGAAAAGAGCTGGCGTAATGCGTGGATCGTGAGAGTGCGCTACTAAAGCGTTGCAGTAAGCCCCTCCTTGGTGCAGAAGGGGGGCCGCCCGCTCGGAACGGATGTGGAGCGCGGGCAGGGGGATGTGCCGAGGAGTAGCACAGCCGTTGCTTATGCGAGGACATCCCTCTGAACTGCTCCACCTACTTTCCGCAGTTCTGTCTCCCTTCATGGAAAAGGGAGAGGGGGCACGGGCTTGTCGGGCGGCCTCTTTAAGATTCGCGCATCGCGTTGCACTTTCCAGCTTCTTATGAACGCCGCGCGCCTTGAGGTCCGGCCCATCCGTTACCGTCTCGAAAAACGGTGCGATGGGTTCTGGAGAGCGGCTGGTTGTATGAGTATAAGCCAGTTCAACCGATGCCGCCGACCCACCATCGGTGGCGTTCTCATCGTTACAGCATCTTCGTGTTCTACGGGCGATTAAGGCCCCTTTTTATCGGTTAGACTCCCCCTTTTTGTCGCTCCTTCCTTCTGCCTATGCGATCCCCTGCTACCGCCCCCGACAAACCGGGTCTTCAACGCAAGTTCTCTGCGAATGTGTGGCCCGGCAATCCGTATCCGCTCGGCGCCACGTGGGATGGGCTAGGCATCAACTTCGTCCTCTACAGCGAGAACGCCCAGCGGGTAGAACTGGTGCTTTTCGATCATGCCGACGACCCTGCACCGTCGCGGACGATAGCGTTGCCGGAGCGGACGGGGCCCATCTGGCACGGCTACCTGCCTGGCCTGCGCCCTGGCCAGCTCTACGGTTACCGCGTCCACGGTCCCTACGACCCGGCGCGCGGCCACCGGTTCAACCCCAACAAGGTTCTCCTGGACCCCTACGCCAAGGCCATCGGGCGGTCCCTGCGCTGGGATGACAGCCTCTTCGGCTACCAGATGGGGCAGGACGACCTCTCCTTCAGCGAAGCCGACAGCGCGCCCTTTGCTCCCCTCGGCGCCGTCGTCGAGGACAAGTTCGAGTGGGGGGACGACCGCAGCCCGGAGATCCACTGGGAGGACACGATCATCTACGAGACGCACGTCAAGGGCATCTCGATGCGCCACCCCGACGTGCCGGACGACCTGCGGGGCACCTACCTCGGCCTCGTCTCTGAGCCGATCCTCGATCACCTCCGCAAGCTTGGCGTCACAACCATCCAACTCCTGCCCGTTCATGCCAAGGTGCAGGACCAGCGGCTGGTAGATCTGGGACTGAAGAATTACTGGGGCTACAACACGCTCAACTTCTTTGCACCCGAGCCCGAGTTCGGCTGCAACGGCTCGATCCACGCCGTGCGCGACTTTAAGATGATGGTGCGCTCGCTCCACGCCGCCGGCTTCGAGGTCATCATCGACGTTGTGTATAACCACACGGGCGAGGGGAGCGAGAAAGGGCCGACGCTTTCGTTCCGGGGCATCGACAACCTGGGCTACTACAAAGAGAACCCGGACGACCCGCGCTTCCTGATGGATTACACGGGCACGGGCAACACGCTCGACGGCGGCAACGGCTACGTCCTCCAGCTCATCACGGACAGCCTCCGGTACTGGGTGACGGAGATGCGCGTGGACGGCTTCCGCTTCGACCTGGCCTCGGCCCTGGCGCGCGAGCTGTACGACGTGAACATGCTCGGGGCGTTTTTCAAGATCATCCAACAGGACCCCGTCCTGAGTCAGGTGAAGCTCATCGCCGAACCGTGGGACGTGGGGCCGGGCGGCTACCAGGTGGGCGGCTTCCCCTGGCAATGGACCGAGTGGAACGGCAAGTTCCGCGATGCCGTCCGCCGCTTCTGGCGGGGGGAGAATGGGGTCAAGGGCGAGTTCGCCACGCGCTTTACCGGGTCGAGCGACCTCTACGCGCTCTCAGGTCGTCGCCCCATCGCGTCCATCAACTTCATCACCGCCCACGACGGCTTCACGCTCGAGGACCTCGTCAGCTACGAGCACAAGCACAACGAGGCCAACCAGGAGGGCAACCGGGACGGGCACGAGCCCAACTACAGCGTCAACTGCGGGGTGGAGGGGACGAGCGACGACCCCGCCGTGCTGAACTGCCGCGAACGCCTCAAGCGCAGCCTCATGGCGACCCTGCTGCTTTCCCAGGGCGTCCCGATGATTCTCGGCGGCGACGAACTGAGCCGCACCCAGCAGGGCAACAACAACGCCTACTGCCAGGACAACGACATCAATTATTACGATTGGGACCTGGACGAGCGCGAGCAGAACTTCCTGGCCTTCGTGCAGCGCATCATCGCATTTCACCGCGCGCATCAGAGCTTCCGCCGCCGTCGCTTCCTCACCGGGCAGGCCGACGATCAGGGCTTCAAGGATGCTCTCTGGTGGCACCCGAAAGGGCGCGAGATGACGTGGGAGGATTGGGGAAATGCCGACCTACACGCCTTCGGCCTCCTGCTACGCGGCGACCACATCGCCGGCACCGACGTGCATGGCAACGCCCTCGAAGACGACACCTTCCTCATCCTCTTCAACAAAGGCGCCGCGACGGTCAGGGTGAAGCTACCGAAGGCGGAGGCGGACTCCCCGAAACGGTGGAAAGTGGTTTTTGAAAGCGAGCGGACGCGGAGTTCTTACGCCGCCAACGCCACCGTCCCCGTCGATCCGCACGAGCTGATGGTGCTTTCGCCCGTCGCCTGAGCAATCGTCGGTTTATCTGGTGACGCCAAATCCGCTTGCACGGATTCTGTATGGACACGTGTGAATGAATGGACGTGTCCATACGTCCACACACCAATCCGGCTTCGGATGATCGGCGCAAACCACAACGCTTCAACTGAATCTGGTATAACCTAATGCTATGATACACAGCGCTAGCGAACCGTACTCAAGCTGGACCGACGGCTCGGCATACCTATACAGCCTCCGCTGCACGAGGCAACGGAGGCTGTAGGCGCCAGTCGGAGGCGCGCAAAGGGAGATTGCGCCTACTTGACGAGCAGAATTTTCTGCGTGTTGGCAAAGGTTTCTCCCGTGGCCCGGATCAGGTAGACACCGCTGGGTACGTCGGCGCCGGCCTGGAAGGTGAACTGGTGCCACTTCTGGCCCTGGAGCGTGCCTTCGTGCAGCGTGCGCACCGTCTGACCCATGAGGTTGTACACGCTGACGTTCACCGCCTGCTCGGTGGCCACCATCAGGCGGAAGGTGCCCTGCGGGTTGAACGGGTTGGGGTAGAACCGTTCCAGCGCGAAGCTCTCGGCGAGCTCATGCGTGGCTTCGATGGCCGGGCTGAAGGAAAAGCCGCCGTCGAAGTCGATTTGCTTGAGCCGGAAGCTGTACGTGCCGTAGCTGAGGTCGGCCACCTGGTAGCTGTAGGCCTGGGGTTCGTTGGTGGTGCCGTAGCCTTCGACGTAGCCTACCCTGCTGTAGGCCGCTTCGCCGTCGCGCCGGGTCTGGATCTCGAAGCCGGCGTTGTTCGTCTCGGAGGCGGTTGCCCAGGTGAGCCGGGCCCGGTCCCCATCGAGGGTGACGTCGAAAGCGGACAGCTCAACCGGCAGGGGCGAAGCCGATACGTTCAAAATGGGAGCCGTGTCGATGGTCCCTGTATCACCGCCTGTATTATCAACGATGTTAAGGGTCCACGTGCCCCGGGCTTGCACTCTACTGAAGGTCCCCAACTCCTCTGGGCCGTCGCCTCGTTTTCCGGCAATGCCGTCGAAGCCCGTGCCCATGTCAAACGGGGAGCTGGTGTAGGTATTGCCGTCAATCCAGGCGTCACTCCCCGGTGCATCGCAAGCCGTCACCGGCGCGCTACCATACGACCCCAGGGTAAGCCGCATGTCATTGTCGGCGCCACAGATGTTGTCGATGAGCAACCCGCCGGTGGTGCCGTCGGGCGCGGTGAGCCGTACTTCAAGGTCGCCGACAAACGTGTGGGTGATGTCCAGGGTGAGCGCCACGTCGTCGACGACGCCCACGGCCGGGACGGTACAAGAGATAGTCACGCCGCCGAGGTCAGCGTCCGGAATCCCGAGCGGATACCCGCCGTCGCAAGGGGTCGGTTGCGCCCAGGCCGTGGCGGTCAGCCCCAGCATCAGGCCCAGGGTACAGAGGAGGGTGGTAAGGAGAGGTTTCATGCGAGCTGATGGTTTGAACTAAGAGGACAAGGAGAACGACGCCGTCCATCACGGCGAGCAGAATATTACAAAAAGGGCCACCCAATTAACAGGTTCGACTGAGAAAAAGTCTAAATGCCTGCAAGGTACTCGGCGGGCTGCCCTTTCCGGTAGCGGCTCAAGTTGGCCTGCAACCGGCCTTCCAGATCGGCCCGGCCGGCCTGCTGCGCCGAGGCCAGCACGCGCGCCTGCACGTCCGCCGCCTCGTCGAACCGGCCCACCGCTGCCAGGGCCATGGCGCGGGTTTCCGCGTTCTCCAGGGATGGGGCCGTAACCGTTAGCCTTTCCGCCAGGGCCAGGGCACGGGGGCCATCG
>JAHEMB010000397.1 GCA_024643915.1 Rhodothermaceae bacterium
TTCACGGAAGAGTGCGTTGGCGTCGTCGGCCGTGCCGTAGATCTCCGGGTCGTAGTCCTTGATCTTTTCGTTGTAGCCGAAGGAGCCTTTGTAGCGCACGTTGAGGGTGCTGCCCCGGGAGAGGCTGCCGCGCTTCGTGGTGATGATGACCACGCCGTTGGCGCCCTCGGTGCCGTAGATGGCCGTGGAGGCCGGTCCCTTCAAGAAGTCGATGGAGGCGATGTCCTCAGGATTGAGGTCGCCGAGGGTCGAGACGCCCTGGCCGCCCGCGCCGAAGCCGGCATACTCGGCATTGTCGAGCCGCACGCCGTCCACGTAGATGACGGGCTGGCCCTGACCGTTGAGGCCGCCACCGCCGCGCACGTTGAATCGGATGCCGCCGCCGACGTTGCCCGAGGCCGGCAACACGTTGACCCCGGAAACCTTGCCGCCGACGAGCTGGCTCAGGTCCTGGTACGTATTCGTCTCGGTCAGTTTCTCGGCGTTGACGTGTGAGACGGCCACTGTGGAGCGGGCCTTGGAGGTGCTGGAGGCGATGCCGGTAACGACGACTTCGTCGAGGCCGGTGTAGTCCGGCGCCAGCGCGAAGTTGACCGTGACGTCCTGGCCGGCGCTCACCGTCACCTGCTGCGTATTCTGGCGGTAGCCGATAAAGGAGGCCCGGAGCGTGTAGGTGCCCGGTGCCACGTCCTCGATCTCGTAGCGGCCCGAGACGTCCGTCGCCGCGCCGCGCGCCTGCCCTTCGATGAGGATGTTGGCGCCGGGGAGCGGGTTGCCCGTGGCGTTGTCGATGATCTGGCCACTGATGGTGCCGTCCTGCGCCAGCACCCCGCCGGGTGCAAGGCTCAGCGCCACCACGCAGAGTAGCGCGGTAAAGAGTGTTTTCATGGTGTCTTCCGATGAATGTTTGTGGGGGAGGATGACAAACCTGCGCAGGCCGTCAACTTCTTTGCGCAACGGTTGACGGCGTTCGAGCCAGCATCAAGATCGATCCAAGCTCTATGAGCAGGAAAATTGAAAGGGTCGAGCGACCCAATAATTCTAAGGTAAAATAACCCAAAAACAACCTGAAATTCAGGAATGGCAATGCCCAACGGCTGCCTGCCCTCTTTGAATGGTTCACTCCGGCAGATCAATCGTACCGGTATGCTGAGGCGCAGCGCCTTCTTGTAATGACAATCCTGTTACGCTAATCCGTTGAAACGCAATACCTTGTGCGACCCAGCGAGGCGCGCTGTAGTAGAAAGAATCGGGGTAGCGCAACAAAGCATCTGCGCAAGGGGAGGGGAAATCTCTTATGCTGGTAGCTTCCCACGCATTCTTTCCAGCAGGATTCTTCTCGGGATTATCATTTTTCTTCGCGCCTGCTACCCACCCACAAAAGAACGTGGCAGCGTGCCGGCAAGGGTGCCGGGAAGAGTAGGCGCTCAACTTTAGCGGGTAGTGACGAGGATGGCGCCGTGCTGGTGGCCCGTCCCGAAGCGAGCGGCCTCGGCAGGCCCCAGGTAGCGCATCTCGGCGACAGCCTCGGCGGAGAGATCTCGAAGCGCCTGCGGCCCGCCATACCGTTGGTTGTTCAGGTACACCACGATGTCGCCGGTATCCTGGGCGACGCGCGCTTCCGTGCTGCTGGGGCGGGTAGGCAGGGCCGAGATGCTGCGCTTTTCCAGCCATCGGGGTTGGAGCCGCGCTACCACGTCGTAGGCGGTCCGGCTGGTGCCCAAGACAGCCTGGATCTCCTCCATAGTGATAACATCGCCGCTGCCTCGCTGCCGGCTGTTGCTGGTAGAGGAGCAGGCGGCTAGGGCGAGCAGGGCGACGAGTGCGAGGGGCAAATAGGAGCGGTTCATGGTTTCCTCCGGTCTACTGATGAAGAGGAACGCCTTATGGCGTGTGGGAGGGCAGGAAGCGTTGTTTTAGGGCGAGAGGACGTCGAAGCGCAGCACGCGGCTGGCCCGGCGTCCGGTGTACCGGTCTTCCACCACCACTTCGATCTCGACGGCCTCGGCGCCGTGCCATTCATCCGTATCCAGTTCGATGTATTCCCGGGCGGTGCGCGCCGCGCCCGTCTGCTCGGTTGCGCCGGCTGTGGTGCTCCGCCGGGTGCCGGCCAGCCGGGCCCCCTTGCGCTGCTGCGTCACCTGGTAGGTCACCGCATAGCGCGTGCGGTCCTCCGGTCCAAAAGTGAGGCCGTAGACTTCGAAGTAGAGGGCGAGGGGCGTTTCCGGCGTGGTGGCTGTGAAAGGGTAGGGGGTGAGGGCAGCAGGATCGATCTCCATGGGAAGGCCCTCGTCGGCCAGCACGGGCATGACGTCGCTCATCTCGAAGGCGCCCGCGTCGGCCCGGAGGGCACGCAGGGAGTCGCTGCGGAAGACCGCCGTCTGCACGCGCGGGCCGAGGGAGAGGCTCGCCAGGTCGGCGCCTTTGCGGTGGGCCACATAGCCGTCCCACTCCACCGCCAGGTGATAGAGCGACGCCGCGCCCCGGATCATGCTGCGATGAACGACGGTGGGGGGCGATGCGCTGCCGGCGGCGCCCGCCCCGAGCCAGGCATCTACCTGGACCGCCTCCCGCTCGTAGTCCGTCGTGTGTCGTACGAGCGTGGTCTGGATCACGAAGTCGTCGTAAGCTGCAAGCCCCGTCTTTTCGAGCATCCGACGCGTGGCGCGGTCCAGCTTGAAGGTGGGCGGCAGGGGGCTCCAGTACACCTCCGTTCGCGTCAGGCCGTCCGGCTCCAGGAAGCGCGCCGTGCGCACAGCGAGGGGCATTTGCTGCCCTGCCAAGAGCGCGGTGAATTGCGTCGGCATGGCAGTCTCGCGCCGGAGGCGGGCCTGCTGGTCCTCGCGCGTGCCCCGTTCCAGGGCGCGCCGCACGAAGCGCTCCGGGGGGTCGATGCCCAGCACGCGGTCCTCATAGGCGAAGCGCCCCTGCCCTTCACCCCGCGACACCAGGGTCTCGTTGATCCCTATCGCCTGTAATCCTCCGCTGCGGGCGGCAATTTCCTGCTGCTCCTGCCACGTCGCGTACTGCTCTACCTCGGCGTAACGGTCCACGAAGTCGTGGTGGAAAAGGGCCAGTTGCTTGTAGATGTAGCGGAGGGCGGCCACCGCCGAATGACCCCGGTTAGGATCGAAGACCCCCTGCAACGATGCGGGCAACAGCTTCTCCGCGTCGCTGAGGTAGAAGTGGTCGCCCTGTTTGGTGAAGATGTAATAGCCGGCGTCGGCGATGTGGTAGTAGGCCCAGATCTCGTTGGCAGGGAAGTCCTGCATCGAGAGTCGGACACCGTAGCGGAACACTTCGCGCTGGAAGGCGCCGTCGTCGTAGCGGATGGTGTGTTGCTGCGAGGGGGGGCCGAGGCGCACGTAGAGTTCGCCCCGGTCGTCGAGGCCGGTTGGGCGGCCGGGGTGCGGGTAATGATGGAGGGCGTAGGCCAGCCGCGTCAGGTGTTCCTCGATGCGCTCATTCTGCGGGGTGGCCGGGAGCGGGTCCTGGCGGCGCCACCATGCCAGCAGGCGCGCCCCGGCCTCCTGCACGCCAGGAGGGGCGGCAGCCGGCTCCGGATAGATCAGATGCACCTGGGCAAGGTGCCGTCGCAGCAACACCGCTTCGCCCGGCCTGGTCCGGCCCGCGTGCGCCATCAGCATCAGATAGGCCGCCTCGGCATGTACGTCGAGGGCGGGGGCATCCGTCGCCAACACGTCCTGCACGTAGGCATCAGCCAGGCGGAGGTCGTCTTCCCCCGCCTGGCGCAACGCCTGGAGGCCCGCCTGCCAGGCTCGCCGCATCGCGCCGCGATCCTCCTGCACCCGGTGGACCTGCCCGAGCCAGTACGCCGCCGCCCCCGCGTCGGAGGTGCGGTAGTCGGGGTCCTGCGCGACGACCTGCTGGAGCAAGGCCCGCGCCTGCCCCAGGTCGCCCCGCTCGAAAGCGAGCCGTCCCTGCTCGAAAAGTGCGTCCGGCGTAGTGTGGGCCGACTCCTGGGCGCGGGCGGTAGGCGCCGCCAGCAAGAGCAGGCCAGCTAGCCAGAACGAACATCCCACGCGCGCCATAACCCTGGATGCCGCCTGGTTGGAGAGGTAGGCTTCTTTTCCCCGTCATTCCTGCAAGCCCAAGGTAAATCCGCTTGAAGGAAGAATGCGAACGGTTCGTCCCTTTCTGCTTGACAGAGGAAGTCGGGAAAGCCTGTCTGCAACAAAAGCCCCGGCCGAGGATCAGCCGGGGCTTTTGTTGCAGGCGGCGGGTCACTGCTGCGTCGGGTTCGGGAGGGCACCCGGCGGCACGGTGGTATCCCACCACACCGGCACTTTCATCGCCGTGAAGCCGATGGGCACGTAGCTGGGGATGCTGGCGGCGTTGCGGGTCAGCTCCGAGCCGGGATAGGGGAAACGCAGCGGGATGATGTCCACCTTGGCGTCGGCTGTGGCAACCGGCTGCAACTCGGGGAAGCCCACGCGGCGCCAGTCGTTGTAGGCCTCCAGGTCGAGGAAGTTGGCGATGTACTTCTGGACGTGGAGTTCCTGAAGCGGATTCGCCACCGCCGCGAGGGTGGGCAGAGTGGCAAGGTAGGCGTCGATCCGCTCCTGGGGCACATTAAGCTTCTCCATGTCCGCCCGGATGGCGGCCTCGTAAACCGGCTGCGCGGCGGTGGCGCCCTGTGTGATGAGCGTCGCCTCGGCCTTAACGAAGAGGGTCGAAGCGTAGTC
>JAHEMB010000398.1 GCA_024643915.1 Rhodothermaceae bacterium
GCCCAGCTCGCGCACTCCATTGGGCTGTGGCAGGTGGCTACGTTCGCCGAGCGCATGGGCATCAAGAGCGAGTTTCGGCGCGTGCCCTCCCTCGCCCTCGGCACAAGCGAGGTGACCCTCCTGGAGCTGGCCGGCGCCTACGGCACGCTCGCCGCCAACGGCATCGCCCACGCGCCCCGTGTTGTGACGCGCGTGGAGGACCGGCACGGACGCGTCCTGGCCCGCTTCGACCCTGAGGGACGCAAGGCTGTCTCGGCCTACACCACGTATATGGTGCTCGATATGATGCGCGACGTGGTGAACCGAGGCACTGCCACCCGCCTGCGCTCTACCTGGGGCCTCGATGCCGACCTCGCGGGCAAAACGGGCACCACGCAGAACAGCGCCGACGGCTGGTTCCTCGCCATGCACCCCCGCCTCGTGGCCGGCGCCTGGGTGGGCTTTAACGACCAGCGGATCACGTTCCGCTCGAACTTCTGGGGCCAGGGCGGCCACAACGCCCTCCACCTCGTCGGCCATTTCCTAAAAGGCGCCCTCGCGAACGACCTCATCGACCGAGCCGCGACCTTCCAACCGCCGCCTGGTTTCGTGGAGCCCCAGCCACCCGTGGAGGACGAGCGGGACGAGAATTACTACGCCGAATACGACGAATGGCTCTCGTCTGACCCCTACATGCGCGAGACCTACGCCACCCGCTTCGAATCCGACCTCCCTTCGGAAGAAGACGAGGCGGCAGCCGAAGAGGAGGAACCCGACGCCGACATCGAGCGCACCCTCCGCGCCCGCGCCCGTGCCCTCCAGCCCGCCGCCCTCGACACCACGCCGCCCCCCCTCCCCCTCGACACGCTCGCGCTCAAGCCACCTGCGCCCGTCGGCGGGCAGTGACCGAGGACGAGAACCGCCACGCTATGCCACGCCGAGATGCACGATGACCTTGCGGAGCAGGTCGCGTGGGCGATGGAGACGGAGGTCGCCCTCCTGCCCCTCCTCCCCGCCCTCCTGGCCGACCTGCACGAACTGGGCACCTCCGCCGACGAAATCGTGACCGCCCTGAAGGATGCCGGGGTGCAGCCGGGGGCGTACGTCCTCGACCTGGGATGCGGGAAAGGCGCTGTGGCGGTGGCCCTCGCAGAGCACCTCGGCGTACACGTCGAAGGGATCGACGCCTTCGTGCCGTTTCTGGAGGCGGCCCGTGCCCTGGCCGCCAAGCGGGGCGTCAGCAATCGGTGCAATTTTCGGGAAGGCGATCTTCACGCTTTCCTCGGGCAACCGGGGTCGTACGATGCCGTCCTGCTGCTGAGCGTCGGGCCGGTCTCCGGGGATCACCACAAAACGGTGGCGAATCTGCGAACGCTCGTGCGTCCGGGTGGCCTGATCGTGATTGATGACGGATTTCTCGCCGAGGGCACTGCGCCTATACCTGAATACGAGGCCTACGTCGGCCATGCCGAGACACTGCGCCGGCTGACGGTTGCGGGAGATTTGCTTGTGATGGAGATCATAAGCGATGCCGAGGAAACGCGGGCGCTAAACGAGCGCAACACCGACCTGATTCGTCAGCGTGCCCGTACCCTCAAAGCGCGCCATCCCGACCTGAGCAATGCCCTGGAGGCCTATGTGGCCCGGCAGGAACTCGAATCCGAACGGCTGGGCACCACCCTCATCTGTGCCACGTGGGTGCTACAACGCGCCTGAAGAAGCTCCATGCTTCCGTTTCTAGGCTCCAAGAGGTGCCTTGACAGACTTTGGAATTGGGATTTTGGAGCTAGGATTTTCTCCCAAGAGCGGGGGCGATTTCGGGCTTTCGTTTGCCGGAGCGTGGGACGTACCTTGATGGCGTACCTTTGTTCTTCCCCTTTCCTTATGCGAAAGCTCCTCGTCTTTTTGCTGTTCCTCCCCGTCGTGCACTCCTCCGCGCAGAGTGGATTTGTCGTGGACAGCGTTTCGCCCGGTCTCAATGCCCTCGCCGTCGCGGCGGGCGCACCCATTGTCATCGACCTGAGGGAGCCGGTGGAGGCGGCGTCTCTCGGACCGGCGGCGGTGATGGCGTTCGGGCGGTGGTCCGGCGTGATGACGGGCGACTTCGTACTCGAAAATGATGGTCACCGCCTTCGGTTCACCCCGGCGCGCGACTTCTTAGCGGGCGAGTTGGTGACCGTCTCGCTCAGTCGTCGACTGCACTCGACCACGGGGGCGGCCCTCGGGCAGGGCTTCGCCTGGCAGTTCTGGATCGCTACGCGCCCCGCCTCACTCGACCTCCAAGAGACGGCGCGCCTCCCCGTCCGCACCCCCGGCGAGGGCTGGATTCAGACCTACGGCGCCTATGCGGGCGACCTCGACGAGGACGGCTACACCGATTTCGCTGTGCCCAACGAGCGGACCAATGACATCCGCGTCTTTATGAACGACGGCAAAGGGGGTTACGGCGGCTTCTCGACCTACCCCATCCCCGGCGGCGCCCGCCCCAGCACCAACGAGGGCGCCGACTTCGACCTCGACGGCCACATCGACTTTGCCGTCGGTAACAGCACCAACGACCGGGTGACCCTCTTCCGGGGCGATGGGACGGGCGCGCTCCTGCCGCCGTCGAACTACCCCGTCGGCGGGGGCGTGCGCGGCCTCGCTGTGCTCGACCTCAACGGCGACGGCTACCCGGACATCGCCACGGCCAACCGGAACGCGGGCAACGTGTCGTGGCTGCTGAACGAGGGCGACGGAACCTTCGCTCCCGCCGTCCACCTCACCACGCCGGGCGTTCTGGAGACGGCCGCCGTGGCCGCCGACGCCAACGAGGACGGCGTCCTCGATCTGTTCGTTGGGGCGCTGGGAAGCCAGGAGATCCTCGTCCTTCTCGGCGACGGCGCTGGCGGCCTGGCGCTCCACAGCCGCTTCCCCACGCGCGGCAACGTGTGGATGATTACCGCCGGGGACGTGAACGGCGACGGGCATGTGGATGTCGTCTCGGCCAACGCCGACAGCGACACCGCCAGCATCCTCCTCGGCGACGGCACGGGCGGCCTCAGCGCGCCTTTCTGCTACGACACCGGTGCCTTCGCCCTCGCCATCGACCTCGGCGATCTCGACGGCGATGGTGACCTCGACCTCGTCACAAGCGACTACAACGGCGCTTCGTGGACGCTCTACGAAAACGCGGGCGACGGCACCTACGGCAACCGGCGCACCCTCGCGGCCACCACCGCCGGCTCCTGCGCCGTCCTCCACGACCGCGACCGCGACGGCACCCTCGACATGACCGGCATCGACGAGCGTGACGACCTCCTCTTTCTCTTCACCAACGCGCCCCTCGCCGTCGATAGCGTACCGCCGCCGCCCACCGTGTCGCTCTCCCTCGCCCCGGCCTTTCCCAACCCCTTCCGCGAGCGGGCAACGCTTTCTTTCACGTTGGCAAGCGAGGGACCCGCGCGCCTGGCGATCTATGATGTGCTGGGCCGTGCGGTACGCGTGCTGCACGACGCCTTCACCCCCCGAGGTCGCCATACGCTGACGTGGGACGGCGCAGATACCGCCGGTCGCCCACTCCCTGCCGGCACATACTTCTACCGCCTCGAAACGCCCACCGCCACGCGCTCGCACGCCCTACTGTACCTGAGGTAGCCGGGTTCGTCACGACGACGCATCAATCAGCCCTTCCAGCAAGCGCGCGTCTTCTTCTGAAAGCTCTCCCGCGCGTTGCTGCGCTTGCAGGTGGGCGATGAAGAGGGTGCCGTAGAGGCCGAGGACCGTGTCGCTCCGCTTGCGGTGCTCATCGAAGAACCGGACGAGGCCGGCATCGCGGGCCTGCGGGGTGACGTGCAGGGCGCGGGGGCCGTGCGGGCCGGGCCGGGCCTCCCCAGGGAAGCTCTTCTCCGGGTCGAATTGCTTCTTGCCGAAGTGGCAACCCACGCATTGCGTGGGCGTTTTGAGGTCACGCGGACCGGTGTGGGTCGTGAAGGCGAGGGCGCCGTCCGGACCGTACGTGGCGAAGTCCCAGAACCCGTCACCGCGCTTGAGCATGGCAGTGGTTTCGACGTGCGTGCCCTCGACGTAATGCTCGCCGACGATGACGGTGCCGCTAGGATAAAGAAGCTGCTCGCCGTTGTCTTGGTAGGTACGGAGGGCGGCGCGGAGAGCGTCCTCAGCCACGAAGAGGCGGCGGCGGGCCTTCGTCATGACGCCGTCCACCTCCACCTCGAACCAGCCGCCTTCGCGGTACGGCGCGCGCGCGTGCAGGGCGGCGGCGGTGGACGGCACCTGCCGGGCGTCGTAATACGTGGCGTGGACAAACGCCTCCAGCTCCTCCCACTCGATGCGCCCACTGCCGTCGGCGTCCCGCAACGCATTCTCAGCCTGCCGGCCCTCCAGCGCATCGAGATCGACGAAGAATGCCCCGTCACGCGCCACCAGCAGCCCCGCCTCGAATGGATCGGCGCCCGCCGCACTCGCGTAGCCGCCGAAATAGTAGCGCAGCAGCCGCTCCGGGTCCGACTTATCGAGGTCGATCTGCATGAGCCCCTCGCTACCGATCTCTGGCGTCCCATCTGTTGGGCCGCACCCCGCGAAAGCAAGGAGGCAAACCAGAAGCGAAAGGAATGGAAGAATGGAGGAATGGACGAGTGGACGAATGGACGAGGCGTTGATTGGCAGGCACTCGTCGTTTCTTCGTCTCGTCGATTCCTCAGCTCTCCGACTCCCCGGCTCTC
>JAHEMB010000399.1 GCA_024643915.1 Rhodothermaceae bacterium
TGAGGCGAAGCATGGCAACCTCCTAGGATGGTTCTGGAGAATTGCTGAGCGTGTGCTTCTCTCCGCTGACGGAAAAGGTCCTGGGTAGCCAGGGGGTCGCGGTCCGCCCCGTCTCAATTCAAAGGATTTTTCTTGGCAAAGTCAAGGACGGCGGCCCACTGGTGGAGAGATACCTTCTCTGTTCCATAATCTTACAGCCGATCTGAAGTGCGTAGCATTCTGCGGCAGTTTGCCTGGTAGATTGACTTTTGTTGCGCGAATACCAGGTTTTTTCGGGACTGGCACGGGTCTTGACAAAGCACTATCCGTCCGCCAAGCGCGGCCCCTTTCCTAGAACGGCATCACCCGAAAGCATCACGCCGACATGATCTCCTCCGTTACGCAGCGCTTCCGCAACCTCCGCGCAACCGCTGGTCAGAAGACCCACGCGTTCTCCGCCATGCTGCTGCTGGCCGTGGTGCTGCCCTGGCCCGCCTTTAGTTCGCTGTCGCAGGAGACCGATTTCAGAGAAGCCACGACCGAGCCGGCAACCCTGCTGAACCACGAAAGCGAAGCGTTTACTTTTTCCTACCCGCAGGACTGGACCTTCGATGTGGCGGACGAGGCAGGCGAGGAATTTTACCGGCTCACGTCCCCTGACTTCCCTCTCAACATCGACGTCCGCATTGTGGATCTTGATGAGTCAGGCGATCCGTTGCCGAATCTCGAACGGCAGGCCGTACGCAGCATCGAAACCAACGAGGCGTATGAGCGCCACTTCATCCGCGTCCTGCCGATGACGATGATGGCCGGCGAGACCGCGGCACGCGTGCAGTATGCAGCCCGTCTCCATACCGGCGCGACCGTGCGGGCGCTATGGGTGGCCCGTCCCCTGCCCGATGGCCGGGCGGTAGTGGCGCAGATGACCGTTCAGCCCGAATCCTTCTACAACGGAAGCCTGCCATACTTCGAAGCTCTCCTGAGTACCATCGAAGTGAAGACGCGGGCCACCGCCCTCGTGGCACAGTAATCCGCGCGACAGGATCGCCTTCCCTCACTTGTTAACCTAGTAAGAGATCATGCTGAATCTACTCGACCAACTGAATAAATCCATCGGGGCGGATGCAACCCGGGCCCTCGCAGAGCGCTTCGATCTGACGAAAGACGAAGCGAGCCAGGTACTGCCCACGATCGCGCCCACAGTGCTCGGCGCCCTTCAAAGCGGGCTGCAAGATCCTCAGCAACGTGACCAGCTCTGGCCGCGCCTCCTTGCCTTCTTCCAGAACGGCAATGGCGACCTCCCCCCGACGGAAGGAGCGAAGAGTGTGCGGGCCATGGAGCTGACGAGCGATCTGCTGGGACCGCGCCTCGAGACCCTTACAGCCTCGATCAGCAGCAGGCTGGGCGTCCCTACTGAGAAAGCGACCGGCCTGGTGCAGTACGCCGCCCCGATGGTCCTTTCTTTCCTCAAGCAAAAGGCAAGCGCCGAAGAGCCGTCCAGCGTCATGGCACAGCTCCTCGGCAGCGACGCCCTCGCCGGGCTCACGGGCCTGGCCGACGGCGATAGTGCCGGGGCCGGCGTTCTCGGCAAAGTCGGTAGCCTTTTCGGCGGGTCCTGACCCGTCACAAGTACCCCGTCCGGGGGTATTCGCCGTCGCATCGGGTGGTTCTGGAGCAACCACGTGGAGGGAACACAAGCCCGGTGCGGCGGCGAAGAAAGAAAGCCCTGCTCTCCTCACGGGAGCAGGGCTTTTTGTTTGTGTCCGTTTGGGTTTAGTATTCGACCTGCCGGGGCAGCCGTTGCGCCTGCTCCACCCAGTCTTGCACCTTTGCAGCGGTGGCGAGGGAGCGGACGAGCTTTTTCTGCTCGTTGACCTCGGCCATTTTCGCGTGCAGGTTCGCGGCATTGCGCCGAGCCATTTCCGCAACGGTATCGACGCCCGCCGCTTCGAGCAACTCAGCGTATTCGCCACCGACGCCTTTGATACGCATAAGGTCGGCGTGGTTGACGAACCGCATGAGGCGCTTCGCCTCAATGCCGGTAGCCTCGGCCAGCGACTTGCGGCCCTTTGGTGTCGCGCCATGGGCTAAGAGTTTTTCGGTCGAGCCGACGCCGCCCTGCTTGAGCTTGTCCGCCAGCGCCGGGCCGATGCCCTCGATGGTTGTGAGGGTTGCCATGTTTCCTCCTTGTATTGGGTGGATAAAAAAGGGCGAGGCTGTTCTCAGCCTCGCCGATGCCGTAGCACAAAGACGGTGCCAGGAGAATAGACCACTCAGGTGAGCCTCTCGGCCTTGCTGAGGAGGCGGTATACGGTAGATCGGGCCACGCCCAGTTTGGAGGCCGTCTTTTCGATGTTGCCGCCACATAGCCGGTAGGCTTGGAGGGCCGCGCGCTGCTTCACCTCTTCGAGCGGCACGATGTCGTCCAGATCCCCTGCAGCCTCTAACGCGGCAACGGGAGAAGGCAGCGCCTCCGAAACCTCCTGCGGGGACGGAATCACATCGGCAGGGCGGCTGATGGTAACCTGCACCTCAAGCAACAGATCAGGGGGGATGAGTTCAGGCGTCTCGCTAATGAGCAGGGCGCGCTCCACCGCATTTTTCAGTTCGCGGACGTTGCCGGGCCACTGGTAGACCACCAGCAACCGCCGCACCGCCGAGGAGAAGGGACGGGCCTCTATGTCGGGATGTTGCTGGGTAAAAGCACGGCGGAAATGCTCGGCCAGCAGCAGCACGTCTTGCTCCCGCTCGCGTAGTGGTGGAAGTTGGATGGGGAATTGGAAGAGGCGGTAGTACAGGTCCTCGCGGAAGCCACCCTCCTGCACCATCTCCCGGATGTCACGGTTGGTGGCACAGAGAATACGCGCGTCGAACCGGATCGTCTCGTTGCCGCCCACGCGCTGGATCTCGCGGTTCTGCAAGGCCCGCAGCAGTTTGGATTGCAGATCCAGGCTCATCTCCCCGATCTCGTCGAGAAAAAGCGTGCCGCCGTGGGCCTGCTCGAACTTGCCGATTTTGCGGGCGTGCGCGCCGGTGAACGAGCCCTTCTCGTGGCCAAAGAACTCACTCTCCATCAGCTCGCGGGGGATGGCAGCGCAGTTGACCACCACAAACGGCCCCCGCCGCCTAGGCGAATTGTAATGAATGGCCTGGGCGATCAACTCTTTGCCGGTCCCACTCTCGCCCTGGATGGCCACCGTCAGGTCGCCGCGCAATGTTTTTTGGACGAGCTTGAAAACGCGGGCCATCGGTGCGCTCTCCCCGATGACGTTTTCGAGGCCCTGCCGGGCGGGGAGGAGCTCGCGGAGGTGTTCGATCTCCCGCACCATCTCCGCCCGCTCCGCAGCGCGCGAGGCGATAACGCGCACCTTCACCGTGTCGTCATGGCCTTTGGTAACGTAGTCGGCGGCGCCCAGCCGCATCGCTTCAAGCGCCACATCCACGTTGGTCTGGCCGGAGACCATCACCACCGGCAAGCGTGGTGCCCGCGCTTTGATCTGCCGCAGCGTCTCGACCCCACCCTGCCCCGGCATCACAATGTCGAGGAACACGAGGTCGGGCGCCTCATCGAGGTGTTCGAGCGCCGCCTCCCCCTGGCGAAAGTGGCGCACCTCAGCGTCTTCCAGCTTGCGTAGCTGAAGCCGCAACAGGGCCGCGTATTCCGGGTCGTCTTCTATGATAAAAACGCGAAACGGCATCGAGGCTCCTGAGTCGTAGTTATGCAGTGCGGGCGCTATTCCGCCGGCATACAGGGCAGGCGAAACCAAAAACAGGCCCCTCCGCCCTCCGCCAGCTGATAGCCGATGGTGCCACCCCATCCTTCCACGGTGACGCGGCAAAAATAGAGGCCGAGCCCCACCTTGCCCTGCTTCTCGCCGCCTTGCACGAACTTACGGAAAAGTCGCGGCGCGAGGGCGTCCGGCACGCCGCTTCCCCGGTCGGCCACCCCGCACCACACCGCCCCCCCTTCGTCACGCAGCCGCACCACGACTTCAGTATCGGGCGCTGTGTGGCGGATTGCGTTCTCGACGAGATTGAACAGGATACGTTCGAGACGCGGAGCATCGCCCACCGTGCGCCAGTGACCTTCAGCGGGCGTCTCCACCCGGAGTTGCACGTGCGAGACGGTAGCCAGGGGACCGAGCGTGGCAACGACCTCCTCGGCCACGGTCTGCACGTCCACGCCGCGCGCGGCGGCGGCAGCGCCTTCCCTGCCGAAAGAAGCCAGCACCTCCTGGATCAGGTCCCGCATCTTTTCGACCTGGCGCAGACCGAGAGAGAGCAGCTCGTGGCCGTCCTCCTCCAAGACGAGGTCGTCTTCGTCGAGCAGTTCAAGGCAGCCCCGGATGCCTGACAGGGGGGTCGTCAGGTCGTGGACGATGCAATGCAGCATCACCTCGCGGCGGTCGGCAGCCTTGCGGAGGCGGTGCAACTCCAGGTTCAGGACGCGGCTCTCTTGCAACACGCCCTGATAGGTTCGCTGGTCGATGGCGACGGGCCGGATCAGAAAGAGCGGTCGGTCCTCCTGCCATAACGCAAGGGCGTGCAACAGCCGTGTTCGGCCCGTAGCATCCTCCTCCGTCCACACCTCGGAAGTCAGCGCGCCCGCCGCCCCCTCCTCCCAAAACGTCTCGGCGTTTTCAAGGAAATGATCGAGGAAGAAAAAGCGTTCTTCGGTCGGCAGTATCTCACCGACGGCGGCGCCCGGCCAGAGAGCCAC
>JAHEMB010000400.1 GCA_024643915.1 Rhodothermaceae bacterium
GCCCCTCGGCGTGCGCCTCGTACAGCAAAGCGCCGCCGACACCACCGACGGCCGCCGTGATTTTGTCATCCTCCAGTATATCCTCGAAAATCCAACTTCTCAGCCCATCGAGAATCTGCATCTGGGGCTTTTTTTGGATTGGGATCTGAGAGACGGCGGGCAGGACCACGGACGCTCGGAAGCCACGTCCCGACTGGGGTGGGTCCAGGACGAACTCAACTCGCCCAACGCGACCCGACTCGCCGGCACCAAACTCCTCACTCCGTACCCCTTCTCGCACAGCACCATCGACAATCAACGCTGGCTCTACGATGGGTTTACCGAAGCGGAGAAATGGGCGTTTTTGCAGACACGACGCGAGGATCGCCCGCTCAACAACCTGGATGTTTCCTCCCTTATGGCCGTCGGCCCGCTCCGCCTGGATCCCGGGTGCCAGGCCGAAATCGCTTTTGCCGTCCTCGGTGGGCATAGCGAAATGGCTTTTCGACAGAGCGCCGAGGCTGCTCAGACTTTCTGGGATGGCGCCATGCGCTCGCTCATTCCCAACCGCGCCCCGACCTTTTCGAATGCCCTTGATGACCGCACAATCAGAGAAGGCGATGTGGTTTCTTTCGTGTTTGAGGCAAACGAACCGGACATTTGCGACCGCCTGCATTTCTCCCTTCTCGAAGCCCCGGTCAACGCCGTCATTAATGAAGAGGGCGGGGCGTTCCGGTTTGAGCCGGACCTGACGCAGGCCGGGCAGCATCGGGTCGTGGTGGTGGTGAGCGACGGGCTAGAGACAGACACGACGCGCGCCCTCCTCACCGTCCTCGACGCCAACCAACTCCCGGCTTTCTCGGCGACGCTCCCGGATACGACCGTCGTACCCGGACAGACCCTGCTCTACACGTTCCAAGCCACCGACGCCGATGGGGACCCGCTCCTGTACCGCCTCAGCGATTCTCCGGAAGGCGCGGCCCTCGACCCGACCACCGGCATCTTCACCTTCAACCCGACGGCCAATCAACTGGGTGCGCATCTCGTCACCGTGACCGTCGACGACGGCTCCGCCACGGTAACCTCCGAGGCGACGGTGACAGTCTCCGCGTCGAGCTTTGCCCTGGAGGCTCTCTATCCGAACCCGTCGGCACCGCCCGTCGATTTTCGGTACCGCCTGTTGCGGCAGAGCCGGGTCAGGCTGGAGGTGTTTGACGTGCTGGGGCGGCGCGTGAGAACGCTCGTTGACGGCGTGGAAGCGGCTGGGCTGCACACGCTGGCCTGGAACGGCCGCGACGACGCCGGGCGCCCGGTAGCAGGCGGCCTGTATTTCTCTCGTCTCGTTGCTTCCTCCGCCGAGGAGTCGCTGACGCAGACCCGCACGCTGGTTCTCCTTCGCTGAAAATGAGCATCCTCAACAGGCCCTCTCAACGCTTCTGTCTCATGCTCCTGGCCGGGGCCACAGCGCTTTTAGTGCCCTCGTCTGCGGGACAGGACGCCCGAACAGCTTTGGTGGTGGAGGGGGCGAAAGCAGGCATCCTACCCCTGAGGATGCCGCGGATGGAGGCAACGGAACTGCTGCTCGTCGCAGATACCACGGACCTCTCCTCTGGAGAAGGGGGCCATGCAATCGCCCGGCTGCCCAGGACGCTCACTGTGGAGGGGGCGCCGGCGGAATTCACACGCTTCGCTGCACGCTTCCGGCCACGCCGTTCTGGGCGCATCGCCTTCGTGGCCTTCGCCCTCAATGCGGGCGACAATCCGAAGGGGAGCGGGCTGCTGCGGGTTTCGAAGGCAGCACCCGATTCGCTCCATCCTTTTCGCTTTTACACGCCCGCTGCGCCCGTCGATTCGGCGGATATCGCCCTCCAGTTGCTTTCGCCCGCCCAGTTCAACTTCATTGTCGTTGAGGAAGCGGACGGGTGGGATGTCCAGGCGAACGAAGATTTTTTCATCATCTTCCACCTGGCCGATGCCTCGCCTGATGCTGAGGTGCAGTTCCTGATCGACCGGGGCGACGAGCAGCCCCCTGATTCGGCCCGCTCGGTGCTTTTCGCGCACTGGATGGAATTCGACGATTGGGGTTGGCGCTTTGATCTAAACAAGGATTTGGTGGTTGCGGTCTTCGTCCTCAACCTGCTGGAGCCGGCGCTGGCGATGCCCGAAGACGGCGCCGCCGACCAGGCTTTGACACCTCTGCTGCAGTGGCGTAGCGTTGAGAACGCTACGGCCTATCGCGTTGAGGTGTCGACCAACATCGGTTTCCCGCCTCTAGTCGGTGTCACGCAGAGCTCGCTGGTGCCGGGGGATACAACGTTTGCCGCATCCGGGCTGGTCTCCGGTACGAAGTATTTCTGGCGCGTGCGGGCCGAAGTGGAGGATGGTGCCGGCAACTGGTCGGAGGTCCGCACATTCACCACAGCCACGGCAACGACCCTGGACGAGGCGCCCGATGCGGCGGCGTGGCGATTCTATCCGCCCTTCCCCAACCCCTTCATCGCCCAGACAGATTTTCACTTCGATCTGACGCGGGCCACGCGCGTCAGGCTGCACATCTTCGACCTGCTGGGCCGCGAGGTGGCCCGCCTGCACGATGCCTTCCTCGGACCAGGCAGCCACCGGCTAACCTGGCTGCCTGATGGGCGGCCCGCCGGCCTTTATCTGGTGCGGTTGGAGGCAGGGACCCAGGTCCTGACGCGGCGCATCACCCTGGTGCGGTAGCGGATCGTCCGAAGGCGCTGTTTTGCAACACCTCATCGCGCAATGACGACTCCGGCGTGATCCACTGCGGGAACACCTCGGCCATGCCTTCGAGGATGAACTGCACGGCGATGGCCACGACGATCAGGCCGAAGATCCGCGTCAACAGGTCCATCGTCATGGCGCCGGCAAGCGCGCGCAGGCTGAAGCCGCCCAGGAGCGTGCCCAGTATAACCAGCATCATGCCGAAGAGGATGGCGCTCAACAGCACGTATTCGAGGAAAGTCTGGGCCCGCGTGCCGTAAATGATGACGGTGGTGATGGAGCCTGGCCCCGCGATCATGGGCATGACGAGCGGGACGATCACCTGCCGGAAGCGCGTCTTAGCCAGCCCGAAGGCCGACAGGTCTTCGTCGATCTCGCCCTTCTCCACATTGACGGCCTTGCCGTTGAGCATGTTGATGCCGATCAACATAATGACGATGCCGCCGCCGATGCGAAAGCTCGCCAGGTCGATGCCGAAAAGGTCGATGATCTGCTGGCCAATAAGGAGGAAGATGAAGAGGATGATGGCGCCTGTCGTCACGATGAGGACAGCCAGACGCCAGCGCACATGCCGGGCATCGTACTGAGACGCCTCGATCCAGAGCGGTACCTTGACGAGGGGATTCGAAATCGCCAGGATGGCGATGAGGAAATTGAGTCCGAGTTGCCAGTTCAAAGAATCAGGGGGATGGTGAAGGAAATAATCAGACCAGGAGGGATTCGCCGCCGTCGATCCACACTTCCGTGCCGGTGATGTGCGCGGCATCCTCGGAGGCGAGAAAGGCGACGAGCTTCGCCACCTGTTCCGGCGTGCCCGGCTTGCCGTGGGTCAGGGGCACTTCGCCCTCGGGAAATTCGGCGGGATAGCGGATGCGCTCCAGCGCTTCCCGGTTGGTGTTTTCGTCGATCTCCGTATCAATCGCGCCGGGGCAGATGGCGTTGATGCGGACGCCCTGCGGCGCCAGTTCCAACGCCAGCAGCTTCATGAGCGCCACCTGCCCGGCTTTGGACGCCGAGTACGCGCCTGAGCCGGTGTTGCTGAAGGTTCGCGTGCCGTTGATCGACGAAGTGATGACAATGGCGCCGCCCTTCTTTTTCAGATGCGGGACGGCGTATTTGATGGTCAGAAACGTTCCAGTCAGGTTGATATCGATGGTCTGCCGCCATTCCTCCAGCGTCAGGTCCTCGATGGGCGCCCAGGTGCCGTTGACGCCCGCATTGGCGAAGACCACATCTAGCCTGCCCCACGTCTCGATGATCTGTTCGTAGGCGTTCACGAGATCATCCTCCTTCGATATGTCGCCCTGCAGGGCCAGCCCTTCCACGCCGTGTGCCTCTACCTCACGGATAACGGCTTCTACTTCCTCTCTTGTTCGCGATAGCAGGGCGACGTGTAGGCCGCGCCGAGCGAACTCAAGCGCGGCAGCGCGAGACATGCCGGTGGCCCCGGTAACAAAAGCGACCTTCTTGGATTGAGCCATATTGGTGGTAGCTAGCAGGCGCCTTGGCGGAAGCAGCGCCGAATTGAAAAGCGAAGGTGGTGAGCCGGTGTCCAAGACACCCGCTCACCACCTTGCCTATGTCAGAGACAGGTCGGCGTGACCCATCACCTAAATTCGCGTCCCATAAAGGAGCGCGGATGCCTTCTTAGTCGTCCGCTTCGTCGTCGTCAGCGGCGAGAATGTTGACGGACGTGGCCACGATGGCCGGGCCGCTCTCTTCGTACTCGAACCCGTCCATCGTGTCGAAGTCGAGGCCGAGCTCGTTCTCAAAGTCCATCTGCACGTACTGACGCACGGTGCCCGTCACTTCGACGATGGCGTCGTCGTTGAGGGTGCCGCCCATCGGGCTCATGCCGGCAGCGCCGACGACGAGGATCTCTTCGCCGAGATCGAGGCCTTCGCCGCCGATGGTGAAGGCGTTGCCGGTATCGCCCCACATGTCATTGACTTCGCCCGTCACGGTGACGGT
>JAHEMB010000401.1 GCA_024643915.1 Rhodothermaceae bacterium
GACGAAGGCGCACAAGGGCAACCTGCGCCACACCTACCAGCGCGCCCTTAAGGGTTTCGCGGCGAGTCTGCCCGAGGCCGCCGTTGAGGCGTTGCAGAATAACCCGAATGTGGCCTACATCGAGCAGGACCGCGAGGTGCAGTTGAACACCACGCAGAACAACGCCACTTGGGGCCTCGACCGCATCGACCAGCGCGACCTGCCCCTCAACAGCACCTACACCTACACCCCCACCGGCGCGGGCGTGACGGCCTACATCATCGACACCGGCATCCGCTTCTCCCACAACGAGTTCGGCGGGCGTGCCACGAGCGGCTTCGACGCAATTGACGGCGGCAGCGCCGATGACTGCAACGGGCACGGCACGCATGTGGCCGGCACCGTGGGCGGCAGTACCTACGGCGTCGCCAAAGATGTCGGTCTGGTGGCCGTGCGCGTCCTCAATTGCAGCGGCTCCGGCTCCAACTCCGGCGTCATCGCGGGCATCGACTGGGTGACGGCGAACGCGAACCTCCCCGCCGTGGCGAACATGAGCCTGGGCGGCGGCGCCTCGACCGCGCTCGACAACGCCGTGCGCAACTCGATTGCGGCAGGCGTCACCTACGCCCTCGCCGCCGGCAACGATTACGGCGCCAGCGCCTGCAACTACTCCCCCGCCCGCGTCGATGAGGGCCTGACGGTCGGCTCGACGACCTCCTCGGACGCCCGCTCATCCTTCTCGAACATCGGCTCGTGTGTCGATATCTTTGCTCCGGGGTCGAGCATCACCTCGGCGTGGTACACGTCGAACAGCGCCACCAACACCATCAGCGGCACGTCGATGGCGACGCCACACGTGGCGGGCGTGGCGGCGCTCTACCTGGAGGGCAATCCCGGCGCCTCCCCAGCGACCGTCTTCAATGCCCTCACCTCCACCGCTTCGCAGGGCCGCATCTCGAACGTGGGCAGCGGCTCGCCCAACCTGCTGCTCTACAGCCCCCTGACCGGCGACGGCGGCGGCGGTGATCCACCGCCCGGCGACGCCCCCTGCACGGGCTGTGAGCAGTACAGCGGCTCGCTCAGCGGCTCCGGCGACGAGGACTACCAACCCAACGGCACCTACTACTACAGCGGCAGCGGCACGCACAACGGTTACCTGCGCGGCCCCGCCAACGCTGACTTCGACCTCTACCTCTACAAGTGGAACGGACGTTACTGGCGCCGCGTGGCCAGTTCCACCTCCGCCAACTCCGACGAGGACATCAGCTACAGCAGCGGCTCCGGCTACTACCTGTGGCGCGTCTACTCGTACAGCGGCAGCGGCAGCTACGACTTCTACCTGGACCGCCCCTGACGGAATCTCGGTTAGAAGAGAGAGGATAAAAAAAGCCCGCCCCGGCAATGCGCTTCGGGGCGGGCTTTTCTCTGTTCGTCCTACGCTACATGCTTCACTTCACGAACAGAATCTCGCGGTAGGTGGGCAGGGGCCAGGCGTCGTGCGGGAGGACGCGTTCGAGGCGGTCGGCCCAGTGGCGCACGTCGTTCATCGCGGGGATGACGTCGTCGCGCATGTGGACGGCCTTGTCGTGCACCTTCTCGCCGCCGAGTGCCTTGTTCTGCTTGACGAGTTCCACGATGGCGCTGCGAAACTTGTTGACCAGCTCGGCCAGTTCGGCGGCCGTCTCTTTCACGCCGCTCACGTCCAGGTCGCCGGCCTCGTCCACGGTCTCCACCAGCTCGCGTAGGTAGCGCACGGCAGCGGGCATGACGTAGGTGCGGGCCAGGGCCTCGGTCGTCTCGCCCTCGATGTTGACCGTCATGAAGTACTGCTCGATGAAGACCTCGAGGCGGCTCTCTAGCTCGCGCTCGCTCAGCACCTCGAATTTCTCGAAGAGCTTCACGTTCTTCTTGTCGTCCAGGTGGTCGAGGGCGTCGAGGGTGGTGCGGAGGTTGAGCAGGCCGCGCTTCTCGGCCTCCTCGTGCCATTCGTCCGAGTAGTTGTCGCCGCCGAAGATGACGGGCATGGCCTCGTCGAGGACCTCGCGCAGCACCTCGGCCACGGCTGCCTCAAACGCCTTCTTGTTCTTCTTCTTGCCTTTGAGCTTTTTCTCCAGGAGAGCCGCCATCTCGTCGAGCGCATCGGCCACGATGACGTTGAGGACGGTGTTGGAAAAGGAGACGCTCTGCGACGAGCCGACCGCGCGGAACTCGAACTTGTTGCCCGTGAAGGCAAACGGCGAGGTGCGGTTGCGGTCGCCCGCGTGGCGCGGCAGGTGGGGGAGCGTGCCCACACCCAGCCCGAGGAGGCCACCCTGCTTGCTCTCGGTGGCCGGGCCTTTCTGAAGCTGCTCGAAGATGTGCTCGAGCTGCTCACCGAGGAAGACGCTCATGATGGCGGGCGGCGCTTCGTTGGCGCCCAGCCGGTGGTCGTTGGCGGCGGTGGCCACCGAAATGCGCAGCAGATCCTGATGCCGGTAGACGGCCAGCACCACGGCGGTGCAGAAGAAGAGGAACTGCATGTTGTCGTGCGGATTGTCGCCCGGCTCCAGCAGGTTCATCCCCGTATCGGTGGACATCGACCAGTTGTTGTGCTTGCCCGATCCGTTGATGCCGGCGAACGGCTTCTCGTGAAGCAGGCAGACGAGGCCAAACCGCCGCGCCACCCGCTGCAGCGTCAGCATGACGATCTGCTGATGGTCGGCGGCGATGTTGGCGTTCTCGTAGATGGGCGCGATCTCGTACTGCGAGGGCGCCACCTCGTTGTGCCGCGTCTTGACGGGCACGCCCAGGCGGTAGAGTTCTTTCTCCGTTTCCAGCATGCACGAGAGGACGCGGTCCGGGATGGAGCCGAAGTAGTGGTCGTCCAGCTCCTGCCCCTTCGGCGGCTTGGCGCCCACGAGGGTCCGCCCGCATGTGATGAGGTCGGGCCGGCGGTAGTAGAACTCCTCGTCGATCAGGAAATACTCCTGCTCGTTGCCTACGGTAGCGTAGACGCTCGTCACGTTCTTCACGTCGAAGAGCTTAAGGACGCGCGTGGCCTGCGCGCTGAGGGCCTGCATCGAGCGCAGAAGCGGGATCTTGGTATCAAGCGCCTCGCCCGTCCAGGAGGCAAAAGCGGTGGGAATGGCGAGGTACTTGCCCTTCGGGTTTTCGACGATGAAGGCCGGCGAGGTGGGGTCCCAGGCCGTGTAGCCGCGCGCCTCGAACGTAGCGCGGACGCCGCCTGAGGGGAAGCTGGAGGCGTCCGGCTCGCCCTGCACGAGGTCCTTGCCCGAGAACTCGGCGATGGCGCCGCCGCCCCGGTTCGGGGTGATGAAGCTGTCGTGCTTCTCCGCCGTGAAGCCCGTCAGGGGCTGGAACCAGTGGGTGTAATGCGTGGCGCCCTTCTCCACGGCCCACTCTTTCATCGCCATCGCCACGGCATCGGCCACGCCGGGGTCGAGGGGCTGGCCCTTCTCAATGGTGGCGAGGAGGCTCTTGTAGATGCCTTTGGGCAGGCGCGCCTTCATGGCCTCTCGCCCAAACGTGTTCTCGCCGAAAATCTTCTCGATGTCCATCGGCGGCGACGCTTTGGACATGCCGTTGCCCGTGTACTTCTTGGCCGCCAGCAGGTTGTAGTCTTGCTTGAGGATGCTCATAGGATCAGGGGACAGGGTGAAAGGAGTGGGTTGGGGGATCTGGTTCTTGGTACGCTCCCTGCGTTCGCTTTCGGACGCTCGCGGAGTTTACCCCGATGTAATCGGGGGCTCGCTTTCGTGCTTCGTTCTTTGGATAAAGGGGGAGGGATGGCGCCCCGAAAAACGAAGCACTAAGCACTAAGCAACGCTTCTTCCTCTTTGTAGGCGTACAGCTCCATGGGCACGGCCTTCACGGCGCGCGTCTCCTTAAAGGTGCTCAAGACGATGCTCGTCGAGGTGCCGTGGACGCCCGGCCACCGCTGGATCTGGGACAGCAGCCGCTCCAGGGACGTGGTGTTGGGGGTACGGATCTTCATGATGTGCGAACCTTCGCCGGTGATAGAATGGACCTCCATCACCTCGTCCAGCTCACACGCCCGCTCCACAAACGCCTCGTACTTCTCCGAACTGTCCACCATCACGCGGATGAAGGCGGTGATGTCGAAGTGGAGCCGTTTGGGATCGACGACGGCGTGGTAGCCGGTGATGACGCCCCGCTCTTCGAGCTTGCGCATGCGCTCGCTCACCGACGGCACCGACAGCCCCACCACCTCGGCGATGGCGTTGCGCTTCATGCGACCGTTCTCCTGCAACAGCCGCAGAATCTCGGCATCGATTTCGTCTATGCGTTCCATGTACCTTGTAGTTCGCTTAATATTTTTAGCAACTCGACCCAAAACTACAGCTATCTAACAGAGGTTTCAACTCTCATATTTAAAAAATTTATGCAGACTCAAGATTTTCTATTTTCCGTTGACCGTTTGCCGGTGACCCTTTCGCGCGCAAGAAGTAAACAACTGACTACGGACTACGGCCCACCGACCCGGTTAGGAACCGCTCTGCGGAGGGTAGCGTTGTGATGCCCAACGTCCTGCGCCTCCCGCTTCGAAAAAAAGCGGAGGCACGGGCTTGCCTGGAAGCGGTTTCAGTCTTTTCTTTTTAGGTAGGCGTCAGGGAAGCGAGTTAATGGAGCGGATACTGGTAACGGGAGCCGGCGGCCAGATCGGCAGTGACCTTATCGAAGAACTGGCGCGCCGG
>JAHEMB010000402.1 GCA_024643915.1 Rhodothermaceae bacterium
ACGTCGGGCTTCATCCGCAGGCTGCCATCGACAAGCACCGGCCCCCGGCTCGAAAAGCTGGCGATCTGGCCATTGCGATGGTTCAGCGCGCCCACGCCGAAGGCCTCTTCGTAGATCCCTGCCGGGAACGCCGCCGTGCTGCAATCCGGCCCGTCGTTGCCGATGGATTGGACGTAGACGATGCCGGCGTGGCGCAGATTGCGCACCGTGACCCGGAGCGGATCGGGGTCCGGGTCGCCCGGATTCTCGGGCGGCGGCCCGGTCGGGCAGCCCTCGACGCAGCCCCACGAGTTGTTGATGACGTGGGCCGACTTCGTGGGGTCGCCGTCCGTCATCGGGTCGCCGCCGACGGGGTAGGGCGCCAGGTGCCACTCGTTGCATTCGAGATAGGTCTGCAAGGTGCCCACCCCGTTAAAAAGATTGCGGCAGCCGATCCACTGGGCGCCGGGCGCCATACCGATGGCATTCGGCGCGGCGAACGGCCAGCCAGGGTCGCTCGCATCGAGGTCGCTGCCGACCATCGTGCCCATCGTGTGCGTGCCGTGGCCACCGGCCAGAAACTCGTCGTCGTCGCACGGTTCGGTCGCGTCGTTCGGGCAGAAGAGCACGTTGCTGCCGGCGTGGACGGCGTCGTGCCAGTTGAAATCGTGGTCGGCGGCCTGGCCGTCGAAGCCCCGGTACTGGTTCATAAGGGTCTCATGCTCCCAGGCATAGCCCGTATCGGAGCCCCCGACGACGGCGCCCTTACCGGTGATGCCCATCGCCCATACATCGTCGGCGTTGACGTAGGTGAGGTTGCCCTCCACCGCCCGCTTACCGGCGGCCTCGCTCGTCTCCTGCGGCGGCAGTTGCAGCCGTCCGGTCCAGACATTCGAGATGTAGGCGACATCCGGCCGGAGCGCGAGGGCCTGCACGACGGCGAGCGATCCTTCGGAACCGATGGCATTGACGATGTAGTAGCGACGGGCAGGCGCCCCGAGGGCTTCGAGCGCGGTCACCACGGGCCCCTGTGTCTGCAAGGCCATGGCGCGGAGCGCATCATAGACGTACCGGCCCTTCTCCTCTTTCGTCGCCAGCGCCCGCGCCCCGCTGATGTCGGCCTGCTCCGCGAGGATTACCACGAACGGCGCAGCGCCGTCGGTGGCGAGCGCGTCGAGCAGCGGGCGCGCGACTTTCGCCTGCCAGCCCTGGGCCGCCGCCGGCAACCCGAAAAGGACGAGGAGGGCGGACAACATGAGAAAACGGATGGGGCGTATCATGGTCTCTTGCGTTTGGGGTTTATCGAGGGCAGCGCAGCGCGCCTACTGATCGGCGGAGGAGCCGCGCCCCACGTTGGCGCGCCAGTAGACGTTCTTGTCGTCGTTCTGCACCTCGCCGTTGAGGTTGAAATCAGCGCTCCGGTAGCCGTTCTGGCCCACCTGGTTGCGCCACTCGACATTTTTGTCGTCGTTCTGGATCTGCCCGTCGCCATCGGCATCGCCCGCGTAAAGCGCGTAGGGGCCGCTGCCGTTGCCGGAGAGGTCTTTCATCGGGCGCGGCCCTGCCGCCTGGCTCTGGCCGGTCGAGAAGTCGTGGCGGAGGGTCGAGCCATCGAGCGCCACGAGCCCATCGGTGCGCACGTCGAGGTGGTTGCGGTGCCGCGCCACAAGAACGAAGTCGGCAGGGGTGACGGAGGCGAAGGCGACCGGGTTGACCCCGTCGAGTTCGACCACGCTGCCGTCCTCTCGGGCGAAGGCCGCCCGACTGGCGACGACCGGGCCGGTGTCGCTGTTACGCAGTTCCAGCAGGACCCAATCGACGATGTCCGGGTGCGCGTCGAAGAAACCCGCGCTCACACCCTCGCTGCCGCCATAATTCCACGGCGCATCGCCAAAGGGCTGGCTCGTCGGCAGGTGGTCGCCCTCATTGAGGTCGGTCGTCATGGCGCCGGCTTGGCTGTCGTAGGCGCCTTCGAGGATGAGCCGCGTCTCGACGAGCAGGAGCGCGCCGCCCGTGACGGAGATATTATCGAGGTAGAGGGTATTCCCATTGCCGTTCTCGGTGACGAACTTGAGCACGATCTCCTGGCCGTCGTAGGCCGAGAGGTCGAGCGTCTCGGTGCGCCACTGGTCGGCCCCTGCAGGCGTGTGCGGCGCGGCCACGTCGGGCGCGGTGGGCAATTCGTTGCCCTCATAGTCCTTGCCCGAGCGGAAGTAGATCGGCGCGAACGTCTGCCCGCCGTCGGTCGAGACGGAGACGGTCAGCCGGTCGCTCTCGATAGGCACCGCGAGGTCAAGGGGGACCGTATTGGCCGGGTCGATGAAGCGGGCGTAGGAGAGGTCGAAGCTGAGCAGGGCGCCCGTCGTAGCCGTCAGGTCGATGAGTGGCGAGACGAACGCGTCAATGGCGCCGGGGTAATTCTCGGCGAACGGGAAGGTCTCCACGCCGGGGTCGTCGTAGGCGCGGTGGTCGATGACGAGCGTGTTCGTGGCGTTGCCGTCTCTTCCAAAGGTGCTCCCGGCGGCGTCGTGTACCCAGGTGAAGTTCTCGAAGCTGCGGGCCGTCCCATCGACGAGCGACCAGCCGGCAGGTGGGAAGGCGGCGCCCTCAAAGTCCTCGGCGAAGGGCACGGTAAGCGTCCCGGCGCCGAAGGTGCTCGTGCCCGCATTGTTCGTCGGCTGCTCGTCGGGCAGGCCGTTGGGTAGGATCGCCGTGGCCTCGAAAGCGTGCGTGCCGGCGCTCACCGCCACGTCGGGTAGCACCACTGTCTCCGACGCAAACGTCGCCAGTGAGCCCGACCAGTTGAAAGACTGCGGCACCCCGCCATCGACGGAGAAGAGAATCGTCGCCGAGGTAAGCGTGGCGGAACCGTGGTTCGTCAGCGTCACGCGCGGCGTGGCGGTGGCGCCGCCCTGGTAGCCGGCAGGGTCGATCACCGACAGCCCGGCATCACGTTGAAAAACAGGAAGGAGGGCGTCGTTCGCCGGATCGACGAGGCTGGCGCGGCGGGGGCTGACACTCATCACCTGCCGCATCCGGCCCTTCTGGCAGCCAGTAAAGATGTTGAAGCACGAGTCGTCCGAGTAATCCATGTAATTCTCGACCATGTCCGAGAAATCCACGCCGGGGAAAGCCGGGTTCTCGCCGTGGACCTGGTCATTGCACGAATTCTCGTCTGGGCAGCCGAAGTTGGAGTCGATGGCGGGGGGCGTGTCGAGGCAGTAATCGTCGACGTTGCAGGCGCCGTCGCCCCAGATGTGGCGCAGGCCGAGGTAATGGCCGACCTCGTGCGTGGCCGTGCGCCCGCCGTCGTACGCCTCGAAGACGTGGCCGACGCGGCCAATCGAATAGCTCGTGCAGACGACGCCATCGGTATCGGCGCGCTGCGGATCGGTGGGCATGCCGGGCAGGCCGGAGCCCTCGGGGAACTGTGCGTAGCCGAGCAGAATGGCATTGAGCTGCGTCGACCAGAAGTTCATGTACTTGTTCGGATCCCAGATGGTAAGCGGCTTCACGGTCTCGTCGAATTCAACGAGCGTCCAGCCAGCGGGATTGGGAAAGAGCACGCGGTTGATGCCCGTGGTCGGGTTGCCGTCGAGGTCGCGCACGGCCAGACGGAACTCAATGCGCACGTCGTCGCCGCGCGGGTCGTTATTGAAGCCGGGCGTATTCGCGATCCTGCGGTAGTCCTCATTGAGGTTCTCGATCTGCGAGATGACCTGCGCGTCCGAGATGTTGGCGCCCGTCCCTTTCTGCTCGCCGTTGTGGATGACGTGGACGACGATGGGAATGACCAGGACCGTCTCGGCGGCGTGCTGCTCAAGCTGACCGACCTTGAAGAGCTGATCCTGCGCCGGCGGGGTGTCGAGCGGCGCCCAACCGTTCTTCTCTCGATAATACTCCCAGGCATCCATCATGCCGCACCGGAGGAGCGAGTCGGCGTGGTGGGTATGGAGCACGGGCCCGGCCTTGCCCGCCCCCGCGTCGAAGCGCACAAGCGGCTGTTGCTGGGCGAGGCTGGCAGGCGCCGTCAGCCCGAGGAAAAGGACGGCGAGGCAGGCGGTAACGAGATACGTTTTCATGGCGCTTCTCGGATGAGGGAGCGATGATTCGAGCGAGGCAGGCAAAGGCCGGCCTCAAGTTCAGTTCTTCTCGTCCCCCAAGTCTCTCTGCCGCGCCGTCAATCGGCCCGCCGTACGGCGGTCAGCACGAGGGGCACACCGGCCATGCGGACGTTGGGTGGGATCTCTTCAAGCCAGCCACTGAAAACCACGCGGAGGCCGTCCTCCCGGAAAGCTGCCGGCAGGTTTTGCGGGACGTAGCGCGTGGACGGGCGGGCGTCGGGGACGAGGGCGAGGAGCCCGCCGGAAATCTGCTGGATGGTGCCGACGGCGTCGTGCAAAGAATCCGTAGCAGCAGCGCCGCCAGGGAACGGGAGCAGCAAGAGCGGCGCGTAGGCCGTCGCCATGTCCGCTTCGAACTGCTGGCCGGTCATCAGCTTTTCGTCGAAACCGACCTCGGCGGGTGCGTCGGCGTCGGTGCGGATAAGCACGATACGCATCAACGCGAGGGCAAAATCGGAAGAGAGCGGCAGCCCTTCGCCGGGCCGCCCCACATACTCAATCGTCAGGCTCACGCGCGACGCCACGGAGCGCTGGCTCCGGTCCCTCGGTCCCGTCGCCGCCGGCCTGGCCGTCGCCGGGCTCCTCG
>JAHEMB010000403.1 GCA_024643915.1 Rhodothermaceae bacterium
GTGTTCGAGCACGAGCCCGAGGTGCACCCCGGCCTGCTCAAGCACCCCCGCGTGATTGTCGCCCCCCATCTCGGCAGCGCCACCGTGGAGACGCGCACGCGCATGGCTGAGATGTGCACCGAGGCTGTCCTGGCCTTCTTTGCAGGCGCGGAAAGGATTCCCAATCGGGTGGTTTAAGGCTGATGCGTGAGGGTGCTGAGAGCGAGGCGTTTCAGTGAAGCACCCTCACACATCACTCGTCACGCATCACGCTTGCCTTCACCACGCGGTCGTCCTCGTAGATCTGGTCTACGATGTCCAGCCCCTCCGTGACGACGCCGAAAGCCGTGTAGCGGCCATCGAGGTGGGGCTGCATGCTGTGGGTGATGAAGTACTGCGACCCCTCGGTGTCTTTGCCGGCGCTCGCCATGCCGAGGGCGCCGCGCTCATACGGTACCCGTGTGAACTCGCTGCGGATGCTGAAGCCCGGCCCGCCGAAGCCGTCGCCCCGCTCGAAGTCGCCGCCCTGGATGACGAAGTTGGGCACGACGCGGTGGAAAGGCACCCCGTCGAAGCGACCCGCCTCGGCAAGCTGAAGGATGGTCTGCACCGTGAGCGGCGCCTCCTCGGCGAAGAGCGTGAGGACGATGGCGCCTTTCTCCGTCTCCAAAAGCAGCCGGGGGTGCGGGCCGATCTCTTTCAGATAACCCCAGTCGATGACACGCTCCGGCGGCTCGGCGCCGGGCGGCAGATCGGCTTTCTCGCCCGTGATCTTCTCCAAAGCCGCCGCGGCGGTGGCCCGGATGACGGGGTGGGGATGGACGATGGCCTGCTGCAGCAGGCCGGCTGCCGACGGGTCGCCGGTCTCGCCGAGGGCGCTGAGGATGGCGGTCATCGGCTCCACATCTTCGGGCGTGCGGAGCCCCCCGTACACCTCCTGCATCACGTCGACGGCGCCAAAGGCGCGGAAGAGGGAGTCGCTGAGGAGAGGAGCCGCCGCATACGCCGTCGCCAGGTCGCTCCGGCGCAGGGCTCCGGCAAAGACGTCGAAGTAGGCACGGTGGCGGGCGGGCTGGGCGAGGTCGCGCGTCCATCGGTCGGCGAGGGCATTGAGGGCGTTGTAGGCCACCCGTGCATCCTCATTTTCGGCGGCCTCTGCCAGCTCGTCGAAGGCGTCTGCGCGGGAGAGGGAGGCGAGGGCGGGCAGGCCGCGCGCGTAGGCGAGTGTCGCGGGGCCCAGGCGCCGCCGCTCCAACTCCGCCATCACGAATGCCTCCTGACCCTGCGTCGCCAGCCCCGGCAGGAGAGGCGAGGTAACGCGCCAGCGGTCCGGGTGCGCGTCGATCCAGGTAACGAGGGCGGTGACTTCCGTTTCATGCCACATCTCGGCGCCCGCGAGGATCTGGGCCGCCGTCACAGCGACGTGCTCGGAAGGGCTGTCGAGGGCAGCGCGGAGCGCGGCGCGGACGGCGGCGTCGTCGGCGAGGGGGCCGAGGGCGCGAGCAGCGTTGACGCGGATGCGCCAGTCGGTCGCTGCTTCCAGCCACCGGGTCAGGCGGGGCGCGTCGGCGGGGTCCTCCAGGCGACCCAGCGCCGCCAGCAGATGCATCGCCGCCGGGTCGTCCGGGGCAAGGGCACTGAGGGCGGCGCGGAGGGCGTCGGCGCGGTCGGCCCACGGCTCGGTCTGCGGCGACCGGCCGAAGTAATAGGCGGCATTGCGGCGCAGCGTCGGGTCGTCCGCGCCGAGTGCCTCCAGGAGGAAAGCGACGGTCTCGGAGGAATGGAGGCCGCGCAGGCCGTAACGGGCCATCGCGAGGGCCCGCACCGGGGCCAGGGCGTCGTCCGGCGCCATCGTAGCCAGCGCAACGAGCGAGGCTTCGTCGCCCTTCTTGCCGAGGGCTTCGAGCAGCAGGCGTTGCACGTCTTCATTCATTTCCTCGGCCAGGGCTTCTAGCAGCGGCTGCGCCGGCACGCGCCTCGCGCTCTGCCCGAGGGCGAATGCTGCGTCGGCGCGGACCTGCGGGGCGGGATCGTCCAGCAGCCCGAGCAAAGCAGGCACGGCGCTACTGTCCTGCACCGAGGCCAGCGCGAAGGCGGCGCGGGCACGGACCGCCGAGTCGTCGGCGTCAAGGGCCACGACGAGGCCGGCGGCGTCGCGCTCGACCTGCAAATCTACGAGGCGTTGCAAGGCGGGGCGTGTCAGCAGGTCGTCCGCAGGCCGGTACGACGGCTGGGCGGCGGCGGGCAGGAGGGGGAAAAAGAGCGCGAAAAGCGCGAGGCGGCGCAGGGTCATCGTCGGGAAGCGTTGGTCGCGGAAAAAAGCTGCCGCACGAACGCGGCTGGCTTAGTTCGGTTCGTCAGGGCGGTGCCGACCTGGAGCTTCGAGAGCACAAAGGCTCGGGATCCTCCGGCCGCAGGCTGCCCATAATCAAGCGGGAACCTAACATTTTCTTCAGGCCTCGCCTTGCTTTTGATGAACACGAAATGTAATATTTGTTCGGTAAGTCGTTGCACAAACCGGCGTGGAGCGCGCGTGGTGCGGGGTTGAGAAAGTGGACAGCGCTTCTCGGTCGGAGACTTGTTACAGATCATGACACAGGGGTCGCTCGTTTTGTGGCGAGAGATGCCCACAAGGGCGATTTTGAGGACGTTCCGGCCTCAGATCATCCGTGCCATTCAATGGGATGAATGCCTCTGTCACCCGCAAACCGAAGACCCTATATGTTCAAATTATTCGTGTTTTTCTTGACGCTCGTTTGCCTGCCACTCGCCGGGTGGAGGGAAGCCCCCGAACGGATTGCATCTGCTCTTTCGGCTTTGGTGGCTGCTACGGTGGATACCGTGCAGGCGCGTGTCCTCGTATGTGCTGCTGAGGAGCTTTTGCAGGACGAAGACCGCGCGAGCGTTGACAGTGCGCTCGTCTTGCTGCGCCAGGCCGTCCGGCTCGCTCCTGCGTACGAGCCGGCGCTGGTGGCCCTAGCCGAGGCCCACTTCACGCGCGCCGACCTTTTCGGGCTGGACCCGGTGTGGTACGACTCTGCGGCTGTCTATGCTGAGCGCGTTGTGCCGCTCAACCCGGCGCGGGGATGGGTCCTCCTGGGCCAGGTATACGGGCTCAAAGGAGAGCACGCGTTTGCGCTGGAGGCCTTACAAAAGAGCGTGGCACATGATTCGCTGTACTTCCCGGCAGTCGTCGGCCTTGGCTACCGCTATTTTGATCTCGGCTAGCACGATCGCGGGATCCCGTTTCAGGCGAAGGCGGCGGACCTCAGTCGAGAGAGCCGGGTAGCCAGAAATCTGCTCGGCTTCTCCTACCTCCACCTTGGCCGGCCGGATCTTGCCCAGCGCCCGTTCGATGAGTCCATTGCGCTTTCGACGACGGGGTTCAGCGTCGGGGGCCAGATGATGATTCGTCTTTCTAAGCGGGATTTTGCAGGTGCCATCGCCTATACCGATAGCGTTCGACAGATCGTCCCGGAGAAGGCCTGGGCCTGGGCGTGGGCGCGGCTCAGGGAGGCCCACTTCTTCGCGGGTCATGAGTCGGAGGCGGCGCGCGCTTTCGAGGAGGCCCTGGCGCGGGACTCATCCAGCACGAACATCTACACGTGGAAAGCGACAGCCCTGCCGCTGGCGTATCTCTATCTGAAAGAGGGGCGGGCGGAAGAAGCAGTCCCGCTGATTGAGCGGAGCTACCGGCATGCGGACGACCTGATGCGGCGCGGGCAGGAGCCGTGGAACGCTTACTATCAATACGCCGCTCTGGCGCTGATGAAGGGCAACCGTGCAGAGGCGCTGAGGTGGCTGCGTGCGGCCCACACGGCGGGGATGCCGGGGCGGGTCTTCCTTGAGAGCGACCCGTTGCTGTCCGATCTGAAGGGAGATTCCGCGTTCGAGGAAATCGTGCATCGCCTCCGCTGGCGTGAGGAAGAGAAGCAGCGCCGGTTGGGGCTCCGCGAGTGAGGCTTCCCTTCGGCGGTGGCAGCAGCCCCTTCACCCTGGCGCGGGCATGGTTCAGCGGGCGCGGTGCGCGTGCCGGCGTGTCGGTGCGATGCCTTGGGCACGGGAAAACGCTGCGGGACGAACGCGAGCGGAGGGGTTCGGTTCGTTTGGTACGATGAGGGTGGGCACACTTTGAGCGCAGGTATCATCCATCTTCCTCCTGCGAGGCTGGCGGTGATGTGCTTCGCCAATAATAAAGGCATGTACCCGGGCGTTTCCAAGGAAGCTTTCCTTTCGACAAACACATCCCGAGCCCATGCGAATGAACAGGCTACTGCTTATTGCCGTCGGATGCTTAACGCTCCAGGCCGCCACTTCGCTGTCGAGTGAGGCTGCTCCGGCGCCCATCGTCATTCGCCACGACCGCGCCGATGCCCGGTATGTCGAACTCGGAGCCCAGTTTCCCGCTGTCGGCAAGGTAGGCCGGGGCGGCGACGGCACCCTGATCGCGCCGGAATGGGTGCTGACGGCCGCGCATGTAGCGCGGGGAATGCAACGGCGCGCGCCCGACCTCCGCGTTCATTTTGGCAACCAGAGCTACGGCGTCGCCCACGTGGTGCTCCACCCCGATTGGACGGACATGGGGCCGCACGACGTCGCCCTGCTGCGGCTCGCCGAGCCGGTGGCCGGCATTGATCCCCTGGCGATTTATTCAGGCGAGGACGAACATAATCAGGTGGCCACGCTCGTCGG
>JAHEMB010000404.1:0-2488 GCA_024643915.1 Rhodothermaceae bacterium
CGGTAGTTCGGCCCAGTGGGTGTCGGTAAGAGCGCCGTGGAGGGCGTAGAGCAGATTCAGGTTGGCGTCGGGCCGCTGGTGCTTGACGATTTTGTAGGCCAGCACTGCGCCCAGTTCTTCTAGGTCGGCGCGTGTGAAAAGGCCGGCTTCGTTGAGCCACTGCACGCTCGTCGGCCCGAGGTTCTTTAACGCCGCTAGGTCAGACGAAGCTTTTCCCATGCCGCCCCCGCTCGCTGGTTCCAAACGCATCTCTTCAGGAAGGAAGCCATTCAGCGTGACACCCCTGCTTCACGGGACCGAGTGAGGATGGAAGTTAGACGGTGGAGGATTGGAAGAATCGTCAACCGTCAACCGTCAACCGACAACCGCGACAGCGCGAGGTAGGCCATGAAGCCGGGGGCGACGCGGAGGGCGTCCTCGTCGATGGTGAAGCGGGGCGTGTGCAGGCCGTGAACGATGCCTTTTGCTTCGTTGCCCGTGCCGATACGGTAGAACGTGCCGGGCCGCTCGCGCAGGTACCACGCGAAGTCTTCGCTGGCGAACCACATGTCCAGCTCCACCGTGTTCTCCTCGCCCACATAAGCGTGCGCGGCCTCCCGCACGAAATCGGTGGGCTCGGGGTGGTTGTAGAGGGCAGGGTAGCCGACGGCCACCTCCAACTGGGCCTCGGCACCGTGGGCCTGGGCGGTATGTGCCACGACGCGCCGCATCAGGTCGTGCGCGCGGAAACGCCAGGTCTCGTCCATCGCCCGGAAGGTGCCTTCGAGGCGGGCCGTCTCGGGGATGACGTTGGTGGCCCCCTCGGCGATGAGCTTGCCGATGGAGAGGACGCTGGGCACGTCGGGCGGGCAGTGGCGGCTGATGACGCTTTGCAGCGCCACGATGATGTGCGAGGCGACGAGAATGGCGTCAGCGGCCAGGCGGTGCGGTGCGGCGGCGTGCCCGCCCTCGCCCTTCACCGTGATGTAGATCTCGTCCGCCGAAGCCATGTACATCTCGCTCCGCACGCCGATCTTGCCCGCCGGCAGGTCCGGCTGTACGTGCTGCCCGAACACCACGGCAGGCGCCTCGCTGGTGTCGTTCGCCTCCAGCACGCCCTCCTCAATCATCAGCTTTGCGCCGCCGGGGATCTTCTCCTCGCTCGGCTGGAAGAGGAAGCGGACGTTGCCGCGCAATTCGTCCTTCAGCCGGTGCAGGATGATCGCCGTGCCGAGGAGGGAGGCGGTGTGGGCGTCGTGCCCACAGGCGTGCATCTTGCCGGGATTCTGGGAGACGAAGTCGAAGTCGTTCTGCTCGTGGATCGGAAGCGCGTCCATGTCCGCCCGTAGCAAGAGGGTGGGGCCGGGGTGGGCGCCCTGGAGGGTGGCGACGACGCCCGTCTGCGCGATCCCCGTCCGCACATCCAGCCCTAGGGGCCGCAGCGTTTCGGTTACCAGGGCCGCCGTCTCATGCTCCGCCAGCGCCAGCTCCGGGTTGCGGTGGATCGTCCGACGCAGGCGGATGACGTCCTCGAAAATCTCGCTGTTGAGGGACCTTATTTTGTCAATCATCGGCTAGGCGTTTTGGGGAGCGCAGATGGAAGATGGAGAATAGAAGATAGCGGGCGCTGATTGGCAACTTCCCCCCCCATCCTCCTACTGTCCAGGAGCAAAACGCCTCCATCAATTAAATCCTTTCCCCGAGACCACCGGCGGCGCGTCCTGATTGGCGGCTTGCCAGGCGGTGGCGAAGATCAGGCGGGCGATGCGGGCCATCCGGTCATACTCGATCTTGTGCGCTTCGTCGCCGGGCTGGTGGTAGTCCTCGTGCGTGCCGGTGAAGAAGAAGATGAAGGGCACGCCGTGCTTACCGAAGTTCCAGTGGTCGCTGCGGGCGTAGAAGCGGTTCGGGTCGTCCTTCGAGTTGTACCGCTCGTCCAGTTCGAGGTCGGTGCCGGTGACCTCGTTGAGGCGGACGTTGATGTCGTGCAACTCCTGCGAGATCAGGTTCGAGCCGATGATGTAGACGTAGTTCTTGCTGCCGGTCGGGTGCGAGGGATCATAGCGCCCAATCATGTCGATGTTGAGGTTGGTCACCGTCTTGTCGAGGGGGAAGGTGGGCTCGACGTCGGCGTAGTAGGCCGAGCCGAGGAGGCCCTTCTCTTCGCCCGAGACGTTGAGAAAGAGGACGGAGCGGCGGGGGCCGTAACCGTCGCGCTGGGCCTGCATGAATGCCTCTGCGATTTCGAGCGTGGTGACCGTCCCCGAGCCGTCGTCGTCGGCGCCGTTGTTAATCGTGTCGCCGTCGCGGAGGGGGTCGATGCCGATGTGGTCGTAGTGCGAGGAGACGACGACGATCTCGTTCTTCAGAACGGGGTCGCTGCCTTCGATGAAGGCGAGGACGTTCTCAGTGGGCGCCTCGAAGGTCTCCATTGCCACGTCGCTTTCCACCATCACGCCTGGCACCTCGAAGACAACCGGCTTGAGTGCCGCGTCAATCTTCTCCTGTA
>JAHEMB010000404.1:2498-4651 GCA_024643915.1 Rhodothermaceae bacterium
CGAGGCGGTCGGCGGCTACCCCGACGTCCCGCTGATGGAAGACATCCTGCTGTCGCGGCGCCTGAGGGGATGCGGCCCGCCGGGGCGAGCAGTTCGTTCGCCATCTCGGAAGAGACGACATAGGTGACGGGCGGGAAGGGGCGCGCCTGGTAGCTCTCCGTCAGCGAGAGGCGGCCGACATTGCGCTGCCCCTCGGCGGCGAGAGCGGCGCGCTCGGCCAGGCTGCGATCCACGCGTGGCCCTACGTCGCCCACGATGAGAACGCCGCGCGCGCCGCCGGCACCCAAGAGGGCGCGGAACTTGGGAAAGGCCTCGGTGCTCCACGTCGAAGGCTTGCCGTCCTCGGTGGGCAGCCGGCTCGTCTCAGCGTTTTTAAGCGGCTCGTCGCGCAGCATCATCACCCACTTGCCCTCTACGTCGAGGCCCTGTGCTTCGAGCGCAGCATAGTCGCTGTAGCCCAGTTCGTCGTCGTCGATGCCGTAGCCGATGAAGAGGAGGCCACCCTCGCTCATCGGCGCGCTACCGGTGGCGAGGTAGGCCTGTTGGTCGTATTGGGCGGGCGAGAAAGTGCTGGCGGCAAGGGTTTCGCCGTCTTTCGTCGCCTTCAGCCGGGCCTCCTTGAGGCGGGTGCCGAAGACGCCGAAGGGCTGGAAGTAGGCTTCCGGGGCGTAAGGATCGCTCACCTTGGCGGTGCCGGCGGGCTTCAGGCCCAACTTGCGGTACTGCGCGGCGAGGTAATGCGCCGCCAGCTTCTGGCCCTTCGTGGTCGTCTCCCGCCCCTCGAAAAAGTCCGACGCGAAGAAATAAAGGTGGGCGGCGAGGTCCTCGGGCGTGATAGTCTGCTGGTACTGCTGCACCAGGCCGGGCTGGTCGAAAGCCGTCGGCGTGACGGCGGGGGCGGCCAGCTCGATGGTGTCGTCGTGCTGGGCGTGGAGCGGCTGCGCCGGGGCGAAGAGGAGAAGAGCCGGCAGCACAAAAAGGCTCCAGAAAAGTGTCCTATGCTTCATGGTCGAGGGCGTTGAGCAGGGTTGATTATTTCAGCCCATTGCAAACGAAGGCGCGGCACAATAGGTTCATCGTATTGAAGTGAAGGCATGGCGATGGCGTCGCCTTCGCCATGCCGGTGCAATGAAGCCCTCCAACATCTCGCGTGCAATCTCAGCCCATTGGAGCGGGACCGCCAATCTGGCCGGCTACGCCAGCCGTTTCCGCTTGTTCAGATACGCCAGCAGGGCCTTGTCGTAAGGCTGGCCGGTGTCGAGTTCGACGAAATCGACGTTCTGTTCGAGGCAGCGGCGGCGGAAGGTCTCGCTGAAAAGCTGGACGGCCTCCTGGTAATGCTCGCGGAGCTGGGCGGGCTGGAGCGTGATCTCCTCGCCCGTCTCCATATCGCGGAAACGCATCGGCACATCGGGGAAGCGGAAGTTGCGCTCCGTCTCGCTCTCCAGCACGTGGAAGACGAGCACCTCGTGGCCCCGGTGCCGGAGGTGACGGAGGGCCTTGAGCAGGTCGTCGTGGGCCGCGACGTTCTCGAAGAGGTCGGTGATGAGGACGACGAGCGAGCGGCGGGCGATGCGCTCGGCCACCTGGTCGAGGACGGCGGCGGCGGCGGTGCGGCGCTCGCCCGGCTCGGCGTGGGAGAGATCTTGGAGGCGGGTCAGGAGCTGGCGCAGGTAGCTCTGCGTGCTCTTCGGCGGCATGAGCGTGTGCACCTTGTCGTCGAAGGCGATCAGGCCCGTGGCGTCGTGCTGCTTCATCATCAGGAAGTGGAGCGCGGCGGCCAGGTACGAGCCGTATTCGAGTTTTGTCAGGCCCGCTGCGTGCCGGTAACGCATCGACGGCGAGGTGTCCAGGACGACGTAGTGCCGCAGGTTCGTCTCCTCCTCGTACTGCTTCACGTAATGCCGGTCCGTCTTGGCGTAGACCTTCCAATCCACGTGCCGCAACTCGTCGCCGGGGTTGTAGGGCCGGTGCTCGGCGAACTCGACCGAGAAGCCGTGGTACGGACTCTTGTGTAGGCCGGTGATGAACCCTTCGACGATGAGCCGCGCCCGCAGCTCCATGTTCTTCAGGCGCGAGATGACCACCGGTAGGGGACCGTCGGTACGGCAGTATCGACATCCACGCCGAATTTCCTGGCTAATCGGGCAACG
>JAHEMB010000405.1 GCA_024643915.1 Rhodothermaceae bacterium
GGAGCGTGCGCGTGCGATCGCGGCGGGCCGTATCGAGGCGTTCCTGCTCCAGCCGTTTCTCGGCTTCCAGGTCGCGTGTCTGCTCCTGATGGGCATTGAGAGCCCGCTGCCGGGTGGCGAGGGTCTGTTCGCGCTTCACCAGTTCGGTGCGGCGTTCCTCCAGGCGCGCCTCCTCGTGGGCGAGTTGCGCGCCGAAGCCCTCGACGTTGTCCTTTAGCGTCCGCTGCTCGGCGCCGAGGGTTTCTTCCTGACGGCGGAGGCGGTCGTACTCAACCTGGGCCAGGACCAGTTCCAGGTGGCGCAGGCGCTCCTCATGCTTCTTGAATCGCGCCGCCTTCTTCGCCTGTCGCTTCAGGCTGCGCACGCGTTTGCCGATCTCCTCGGTCAGGTCGCGCAGCCGCGTCAGGTCGGCCTGGGTGCTGTCGAGCTTGCGGAGGGCCTGGCCCCGGCGGAGCTTGTACTTGGTGATGCCGGCAGCCTCTTCGAAGAGGTGGCGGCGGTCGTGGGCGTTGTCCGAGAGGATCTCGTCGATCATCTTGAGCTCGATGACCGAGTAGGCGCCGGCCCCCATACCGGTGTCCATGAATAGATCGACGACGTCCTTGAGTCGGCACGAGATGCCGTTGAGCAGGTACTCCGATTCGCCCGAGCGGTAAAGGCGGCGCCCGAGAGTCACTTCCGAGTACTCGGTCGGCAGTACGCCCCGCGTGTTCTCAATCGTCAGCAGCACCTCGGCCAGGCCCAGCCGGCGGCGTTTGTCGGTGCCGTTGAAGATGACGTTCTCCATCTTCTCCGAGCGCAGGATCCGCGCCCGCTGCTCCCCGATCACCCACCGCACCGCATCTACGACGTTGGATTTGCCGCATCCGTTCGGCCCGACGACGGACGTGATGCCGGGATCGAAGTGGAGCACGGTCCGGTCGGCGAAACTTTTAAAACCGTGCAGTTCGAGTTTGCTGAGATACATGAGAGGTGCGCTGCATCAATGAGCAATGAACAATGAGCAGTGAGCAATGAATAATCAATTATGTGGAGCCGCCAAGCCCCAGAACGTTCGCCGTTGAGAGGCTGCGTATAAAAGGGGCCGCTTGGCGTCCTCTGCACACGATCAATTGCTCATTGTTAATCCCTCATTGTTCATTGATCTAACCAAGCGTAAATTAACAGTTTGTAAAGCCGTTTTGCAAAAGAAGTTTTCCACAGATGTGGAAAGAATGTGTATTATTCAGGCCAGAACGTTCAGAAACAGCAGGTTAATCAGCGAGGAGAGCGAAGGGCGGCGCGCACGAAGGCCGTTATTGAAAACAGAAAACCACTGCCCCTTTCACGGAGCAGCGGCTTTCCCGTTCACGATTTACGCTGGATCGAGAAGAACCGACAACCGGCAAACCAGCCTACTCTTCCACACCTACGTTCTTCATCTTTTCGAGGCGGCGCAGGCCGATCTCTTCGATGCCCTCTTCGAGCACGTCCATCTCGACCGGCCCTTCGCCGCTGACGACGAAGCGCTCGCCGACGATGAGTTGCATCTCGCTGTCGAGGCGGTCGCCGTTGCGCTCGAACTTCTGGAAGGCGGGGTAGCCCTTGAATTTGGTGGTGCGCTCGAAGCCGTTTTCGTCCTCGCGGTCGATCTCCAGCATCAGCCACGAGAGGCCCATGGTGGCCATGCCTTTCATGGTGCCCATGTCCATGACGCGGAGGGTGACTTGCCCCTGGTCGCCCTTCTGGTAGGTGCCCTGGGCCTGGGAGATCTTGATGCCCATGGCCCCGCTGCGCTCGCCACTGAGTTCGGAGCGTTCCCAGCCGTCGAAGTCGTCGGGCATGAGCTCTTTGAGGTCGCGGAAATCGACGGGGTCGACGCTTTCGCCGCCGCCGAGAGCCTGGTTGAGCTGGTTCATGGCGTCGGCGAAGCTCTCCGGCTCGCCGTTCTCGCCGTCATTTTCGTCGTCGCCGTAGTCGTCGTTTTGCTCCAGGTCGTCGGCGGGCGGCTCATCGTCGGGCGTGGCGTCATCGTTGCAGCCGCCGCAGCCGGCCCAGGCCGTCAGGCAGAGGACGAGGAGGAGGTTCAGGAGGACGCGGGATGTTAACATGGCTTTTCGGCGTCTGAGGAGTGGGAAAATGGACGTGCGAAACGGGGTAATAAAGGAGAAAGCGCACACAGTTGCAAACGAAAAAGCCGCCGCACCCGGAGGGCACGGCGGCTTTGATGTGACCGCTTAGACATTTAGCCGTCGAGCTTCACCAGTTCCACGCGGCGGTTCGTCTGGCGGCCCTCGGCGGTGTCGTTCGAGGTGGCAGGCTGCTCCGGGCCGTAGCCAACGGCCTCCAGGCGGTCCGCCGCCACGCCATACTCGGCAACGAGGTGGGCGCGGACGGCCTCGGCCCGCTCTTGAGAGAGCCGTTTGTTCACATCGGCGCTGCCCGTGTTGTCCGTATGCCCCTCAATGCGCAGGCGGAGGTCGCCGTGCTTCTCGAGCGTCCGCCCGATCTCCTTGAGGGTGGGCGTCGATTCGGGCCGGATCCGGGCGCTGCCGGTGTCGAAGAGGATGCCCCGGGTGACGACGCGGCCTTCGGAAGAAAGCGTCTCGTACATGCGCTCGCGCCCGCCCTCGGCCACGCGGAAGTTGTCGAGGAAGATCGGCCCCTTGCTGTTGTCGTCCACGGCGGCCAAATCGCCGCAGGTCGTTACGAGCACGCGGTCGGTGCGCTGGATGTCGGCGTTGGGCACGTTGGCGACGCGGTTCTCGCCCACGTACATCTTCACGTAGGATCCGTCCACCGCGATGCGGACCGGCACCATACCCTGCTCGTGCGCATCCTGCTTCTGCAGCGAACTCCCACCGCTTTCGGAGTGCACGCCTGTCTCGAAGATGTTCCCTACGCGGAATTCGGCGGCAGCGTGGTTCCTGAGATCGCCGTGGAAACACGAGTAGTCGCCCTCCTTAGAGAGGGGGCCTTCCTTGGCGAGGGGGCCGGTTCCGAGGACGAGGCTGTTCCGGTTATCGCCGCTGTACATGTCGAACTCGATGGTAAAGCGCTCGGGGAGCGATTCGGGGAGGGGGAGCGCGAAGGCGCTGGCGTCGGCGAAGCGGAGCATCTGGTTGCCGTTTTCCTCTACCACCTCCATCACGCCCTCTGAGAACGCGATGCTGCGGGGGACGTCGCCCACATATTCCTCCTCGAAGTCGTCGAAGAAAAGGACGCGGTGGCCGGGGACGAAGTCGTAGTTGGCCCAGGCGCCCTGGCCCGGCTTCTGTTTGCTAACGTCGTCATCCTTGCGCGCGGCTTGTTTGGCACGATTGGCCTCCGCCGGCGGGACGGGGTCGCCGTTGGCATCGACCACCTTCACCTCTTTGCCGTCCTGCTCGGCCTGCGCGATGCATTCAGGGTCGGTCACGAGGCACTCGACCGCGTCGAGCGACTCGTCGATAGCGCGGTCGATCTTGCGGTCGATGCGCTGCTCGGCCTTCCGCTTGGCTTTGTTCTTGATCTTCTTGAGGAGTTGCGCTTCGACGGGCTGCGGATGTACGAGGCCGAAGAGCATCAGGGCGGCAAGACATCGGACGATCCACTTCATGACTTCACTGCGATTGAATGACGGGAAGTACGTGCGTGACGCAAAGATATGGAATCGCGAGGGATAGAGTCAAAAGGGACAGGCGGAAAGTGAGGGCAAGCGCGTGAGAACCCTAACCCTTGTACGCTCCTGTGCTCACTGCGCGGGGGCGGTGATGCGGATGGGGGCGGTGGCAAGGATGCTATCTTCTTTGGCAAGCACGTAGCGCACCTCGTAGGTGCCGGGCGTGGCGGGGGCGAAGAGGGTGGCGGGGTTGCCGGCGCGGCTGAGGGCGCGGCTCTCATACTGCTTCGCCGGGGAGCCCCCTCGGGCAATGGCGATGAAGTCCTGCGGGTTGTTGGGACCGCTCCATTGCACTTCGATGCCTGCGCCGGCGGTGGTGTCGGCGGGGGCCTGGAGGCGGGCGCCGAGCGGCCGGACGGTGACGGGCGCCCTCGCAAGCGTCTGGTCGGACTGCCCCGTCACGTAGCGGATCTCGTAGAGGCCTGGCGTCTCGGGGGCGCGGACTTCAAGGGGGCTGCCCTCGCGCGTGTAGGTGTAGTGGAGATATTTGCCTTCGGGGGCGCCCTGCTCCACCACAGCGATGTAGTCACGCTCGTTGGCAGGCCCGGTCCACGTCACCTCAATGGGCGTATCGACCTGCACCTCGGCCGGCACGTCGAGGGCGGCTTCGACCGCGCCGACGGTGAGGGAACTCGCGGTGAGGACGCGGTCCGACTGCCCCATCACGTAGCGCACTTCGTACGTGCCCGGTGTTTCGGGGGCGGTCAGTTCGAGGGGGCTGCCGTCGCGGGTGTAGGTGTAGGCTACGTAGGCGCCGGATCATACCTATGAGAACTACACCATCATGGGCAAGGAGTTTGATCCCGCCAAGGCCGAGGAATACGTCAACAGCTTTGCGATCAAGCGTACCTGATCGCCCAATCAAAGGGGTGGGCAAAGGGCCCACCCCGATGTCGGGACCAATAGATGCTGCAATCACTGAACATCCGCGCTGCGCTCGTCTCCATCGGACTGCTGGTCTTGATGCTGAGCGTATGGGAGTTTGCCAATCAACCGCCCGAGGTCACCAAG
>JAHEMB010000406.1 GCA_024643915.1 Rhodothermaceae bacterium
GAGGAGAAAGGCAACCATCCTCCATCCTCCATCTTCGATCATCCATCCTCCAGCCGTTCACGCCGTGCAGCCTTCGCGGCGGAGGCGGGCGATCATCTGGTCGTTGCCAAGGACGATCAGCACGTCGCCGGGCTTGATGCGGTCGTTGGGGCTGGGATTGAACTTCGTCTCTTCCGTCGCGTCGTCGATGATGGCGACGACGATGGCATCGAACTGCTGGCGGAAATTGCTCTCGGCGAGGGTCTTGCCGGCCAGGGGCGCCGCCGGCTGCACGCGCACCTCGTCGAGTTGGAGGTTGGCATTACCCCCCCGCAGCACGTGCTCCATGAAGTGATCGACGTGGGGACGCAGGATGACCTGTGCCATCCGGTCGGCCCCGATCTCGTCGGGAGAGATGACTTTCTTCGCGCCTGCGCGGAGCAGCTTGCTCCGGTTTCGATAATCGTTGACGCGGCTGATAATCAGGAGGTCAGCATTGGCCTCGCGCCCCACGAGCGTCACGAAGACGTTGGCAGCATCGTCGGGGAGGGTGAGAATGAGGCCGGCGGCCCGCTCAATACCCGCCCTAAAGAGCACCTCCTCCTCCACTGCATCGCCCTTGACGTAGAGCAGACCGTCTTCCTCCAACTCCTCGATCTCGTCCTCATCGAAATCAACGACGACGAACGGCTCTCCGGCGCTCAACAAATCAGCCACGATGCGCTTCCCCACCCGTCCGTAGCCGCACACGATGAAGTGATTCTGAACTCGACTGAGCATTTTTTGCAAGCGTCGCTGACGGAGATTCTGACGGGCCAGCAGGAGTTGCACCGTGCGGCCTGCGATGAAGGCGGCTAGGCCGATGCCCGAGATGCCGATGAAGATCGTAAAAAAGCGCCCGGCGTTGGAGAGCGTACCGACCTCGCTGAACCCGATGGTGGTGAGCGTGATGAAGGTCATGTAGAGCCCATCGACCCAGTACCACTCCTCAATGAGCACGTACCCGACGGTCCCGACGAGAAAGAGCAGGAGCAGGAAGAGGGAGGCCAGCACGATCTCGCGGCGGGCCGGATCGGTGCGCGCCAGCCAGTCTAGCAGCCGTTCCCGCAGCGAATCCTGGTCGTCAGCAGCCATCCGTGGCGCCCACAGGTGAAGACGGGACGGGGGCTACGAGAGTGACGGGTCGAGGTCCGGGATGCGGAAGACGCGCCCGTGCCACGACGCGCCGGCCGTCTTCACGAAAGCCCCCGCGCGTAGCTCACCCACAGTGGTGATGGACGGATCGTAGACCATCGTTTCCGCCGTCACCTCGCCGCCTCGAACGCGTTTCCTGAAGACCGGGCGCGGCGCAACCGCCACGTTTCCTTCGCCATCCCGAAAGAACACCGTCAGCGGCGAGAGCCAGCCGACGCCAGCCGCCTGCCCCGCCGCCTCGACGGCATGAACCGAGGCGTCGATGCCGCAGCCTGAAATGTCCCCGTCGAGCGTGGCGGCCACGAGCAGAAAGCGGCCCTCTACAATGTGAGCGACCCCTCGGACACGGCGCCCGTGGGAGGCCCAATCTTCGAAGAAGTCGCCCAGCGCCCCTTGCAGGGCGGCCTCGTCGTCACGGCTCAAGGGCCGGTCGGCGGGGTAGATCCAGAGCCGTGCGTCATCCGGCATTTCAGAAAAAAGGACTGTGTAGCTCATTTTGTGCGAGGTTTATTCCTTCGGGTCGGCACCGCTTGAACGGTGAATGGGCGGGAAAGATCGGCTGGGGAATCGGGGAATCGGTGAGTCGGGGATCTTTGGGGTCTCCATCTCCCCGGCGCTCGGTCTCCCCGTTTCTCATTCTAAAGCCAGTTCCTGGATGCGGAGTTCGGCGGTATCGAGGCGGGCGAGGCAGTAGCGGGCAAGGGTCACGCCTTCCTCGTAGGCCGCGAGGGCCTCATCGAGGGAGGCGTCGTCACTTTCAAGGGTTTCGACGAGGGCTTCGAGGCGGCGCAGGGCCTGCTCGAAGGTCACGTCCTCAGGAAGGGCGGCTTTCTTGTCGGTCCGTGCCATGAGCGCAAAGTTTTGGAGAAGAACGGTCGCTACGTCACAAAAAGTCGGGGCGGGTGAGTAGGCTTGTCCGCTCACATGAAAGAAGCCAATAGAATACGGGGCAAAGTATGGATCTCGGACTGAAAGGGAAAGGGGCGATCGTCACCGGCGGCAGCCGGGGCATCGGGAAGCGCATCGCAAGGAGCCTGGCAGCCGAGGGTTGCCACCTCACCCTCTGCGCGCGGGGCGAGGATCAGCTTCAGGAGACGGCCGAGGAACTGCGTGCAACCGGCGCCGAGGTGCTGGCCCTCCCGCTCGACCTGACGGATCCCGGTGCCGCCGCGCACCTGATCGATGAAGCCGCCCGGCATTTCGGGCGCCTCGATGTGCTCGTCAACAACGTCGGCGGCAACCGCCGTAAGCCGTTCGAAGAGACGACCGACGAAGATTGGGACGCCATCCTCGACCTCAACTTCAAAACGCACGTCCGCTGTAGCCGCACTGCCATCCCGCACCTCAAAGCCGACGGCGGCGGGGCCATCGTGTTCATCTCCTCCATCTTCGGGCGCGAGGCGGGCGGCCCCGGCCTGTCGATCTACAACACCACCAAGAGCGCCCTCATCAGTCTTGCCAAGATCATGGCGCTGGAGTTGGCGCCGCACGGCATCCGCGTCAACAGCGTGGCGCCCGGCTCCATCCGCTTCCCTGGCGGAAGCTGGGACCGGCGCGTGCAGAACGATCCGGAGGGGATGAAACAATTCGTCGCGGAGAACTTGCCGCTTGGACGCTTCGGCACGGCGGAGGAGGTGGCGGACGTGGTGACGTTCCTCGCCTCGGAGCGTGCCAGCCTCATCACCGGCGCCTGCCTGAACGTAGATGGGGGACAGTCGAGGTCGCTGATTTAGCGTTCAGCAATCAGCCGTCAGTTTTCAGCTTTCTTGTTAGTGTTATACAGTAAGCTGACAGCTGATTGCTGAGCGCTGACCGCTTTTAGTCGAACCGTACGAAGCGGACGTTGACGTGGCGCGTCTTGGCGGCGGCCCGCTTCCACTGGACGAGGATGGGGCTTTGGTAGGTGCCCTGCACGATGGCGCCGCAACCGTTGCCGTTGATGTTGAGCACAGGCAGGCTGACGGAGCGCTTCATGTGGAGGAAGTGCGAGGCGGGCATGGCCAGGAATTTGTCGATGATGCGCTCGACGAGCGACTCGCTCAGACCCACCTTGTCGAGAAACTCGTTGACGACCTGGACGAGGTCGTACTTGGCGTATTCCTTGGCGCGGCTCGGGATGGCCTTTGGGTTGCGCAGCATGCTTCGGCCTTTCTGCGCCATGAACCGCAGCGGATCGCGCAGCACGTCCACGAGGTCATGTTGCATCAAGAGCGTCTCAAACTCATTCACCGTGAGGCCGGCGTGCTCCTCCTCCGGCTCCAGGGCGATGTCCACCCGGCCCTTAACAATCTCGTAGTGCTTCAACAGATCATGGAGCTGCTCGAAGAGGCCCAGCCGGTCGTCGCGCAGATTGATCGAGTCGATGGGGTGGTTGGAGACGGGGATGGCCAGTTGCACCTCATCGACCACTTCTTCCTCGTTGAACCCGACGACCGTCGTGCGGCGGTTGCGCGGCGTCTGGCCATTGACGCCGTCGAGATCGACGAAATAGACAGGTGTGTCAGGGGCGTTCTGGTAGGTGACGCAGTTTTCGAGGCCGGAGCCGATAAAGGTCAGGTGCGAATCGGCGTTGCGAGGCTCCACACAGCGCTGCTCCTCGCTCAACTCCGTGCGCAGGTCGAGCTGGTCGTGGCGGTAATCCGCCATCGGGGGGAAAAGCTGCTGGTAGGACTGCACGAAGGCTTCGACGGTGGTGCGGTCCTGCAAGAGGCGCTGGCAGAGGCTCTGCTCGAAATAGCCGGCGGTGGTGTGGTAGGAGCAGTACAACGCCTTGCGAAACTCCGTGTGGAACGCCGGCTGCTGTGCTTTGACGCGGGCCGAGACGTCGATCACGTCGAAGCGGGCGTCGGGGGTGAGGTGTAGGGTTAACTCAGCAGTGCGTTCGGCAAGGACAATCGCCATGAAAAAGCCTCGCTACGGCAGATGATGGGGACGCGGGATGCAAAGCATACGGGTCGGCACGTGCGCAGGCTCTCCCTGAGGCCGGGCCACTGGATCGCGTGCGGACGGGCTATCTACGGTCGAGTCTACGTCTTGTTCACGAGTTTCTCAAGGGCCTGATCTCGTAGTGTGATTGTTACGGCACCGACGATTCTGATGCTTTCCTCAGGTGGTCTCGGCCCCAGGCAGATCCTCCCGAATCTCCGCCTCCCGCCTGCCGTCGTCAAAATGCAGCGCCACCACGTCGCCGGGCGCAAGATCGGCAGCGGTGCGGATAGGCCGGCCTGCGCGCTCGATGCGGGCATAGCCCCGGCGCAAAGGCCGGCGCGGGTCGAGGAGGATGAGCCGCTGGTGAAGGGCCTCGACTTGCTGTCCCTTCGCGACGAGGGCCTGCTGCGCGCCTCGGTGGAGGCGGCGCGTGAGTTCGTCGAGCTGTTGAGCGTGCTGCCGGAGCCGGTCGAGCGGGCGGTTGAAGGCGTACGAAGCTGTCAGGAATTCCACGCGCTGCCGATGGATTTGTACG
>JAHEMB010000407.1 GCA_024643915.1 Rhodothermaceae bacterium
TCTCTAAGGGAATAGATCGCGCCCATTTCAACCCCGCACGCCGATGGACCCCGCACCCGAGAAACGCACCGAGGGCCGGCCTGACGAGCCGGTCAGCAAGAAGGATCAAATCATCTCGCTTTACCTGACAGGCATCCGGGAGTTCGAGGATCTCGCGATGCTCACGGGCAGCCGCCCGAGCTACGTCGGCGACGTGCTGGCGGAGGCCGGCCTCGCCGAGTATTTCGACCTCTACACGTCCACCTCGCACCCAATGAACGTCTACTCGAAGTTCTTCGCGGGCAAGCTCGGCTTCAAGGACGTAGAGACGGCGCAGCGCAGCGTGGATGTCATCGACCAGCGCCATCGGCAGTTCGGTGTGGCGGGGGACCGGGCCGGGCAGCACCACGCCCTGATGATGGCCCTCACCATGTTCAACCGCGCCCGCTGGACAGGCAAGGAGGAAGAGGCCGAGGTGTTTCGCCGCTGGCTGACCGCCCGCCTCGAAGCCGCCGCACCGTGAGGTGAAGCCGCAAGCTGCAAGCCCCAAAATCCCAATCCCCATGCTCTTTGTGAGCGCCCTTGGAATTTGGGACTTGGGATTTGGAGCCTGCCCGAAGGGCTCATTTAGAGCATGACATTTTCCTCAAACGCGGTCGCGTAGGCCCTCTACGCCGGATTTCTCCGCGCAATGATCGCAGCAGAAGAACCGGCCGTCGGCTTCGAGGCCGTGGCCTATGATGCGGACGCCGCAGTGCTCGCAGGTGGGCGCGAGGGCGTGGATGGCGCACTCGAACGAGTCGAATGTGTGGCGTTCGCCGTCCATGACCACGTCGAAGGTCTTGTCGTATTCGTTGCCGCAGGTTTCGCAGGTAGCCATCGGGGTGTACGCTGATCGATTGAACGGATGCCTCAAGGTGCGCTCATTTTGGCGCCTGCGCAAGCGTTGCACGGAGAGCTTCCGGTATCGTGACAAATGGATGGGATGGGCGGCATTCTTCACCTCATTTCTCCACACGCCGCGCTGCTAAACGTCTAATTTTCAGTGGCGAACAGCCCCTCGTCGTCTGGAACCCGCTATTCCTCTTCGGGTTGTTTCCCGTTCTATTTTCTACGCACACCGCATCTACGCGCGGTCCATTTTCGATTTCTCAGCAAGCAATATGTCCGAGGCGCCCGCACAGCCGCAAGAGAAAAAGACGACGGCCTACGATCCGCATGAGATCGAGGCGAAGTGGTATCCGTACTGGGAAGACGGCGGCTTTTTCGAAGCCGACGTGAATGAGAATAAAGAGCCCCACGTGATCGTGATGCCGCCGCCTAACGTCACGGGGCGGCTGCACATGGGCCACGCCCTCCAGGACACGATCCAGGACGCCTTGACGCGGCTGCGCCGGATGCAGGGCTACGAGGCCCTCTGGATGCCCGGCATGGACCACGCCGGCATTGCCACGCAGAACGTGGTGGAGCGTGTGCTGAAAGAGGAGGAGGGCAAGACGCGGCACGACCTGGGGCGCGAGGCGTTCGTCGCGAAGACTTGGGAGTGGGTGGAGGAGTACGGCGGCATCATTCTCCAGCAGAAACGCCGGCTGGGTGACTCGTGCGACTGGCGCCGGAGCCGCTTCACGATGGACGAGGGCTTCACGCGCGCCGTCCTCGAAGTCTTCGTCCGCCTCTACGACGAAGGGCTGATCTACCGGGGCCATTACCTCGTCAACTGGGATCCAGAGAACGAAACGGCCCTCTCCGACGAGGAGGTCGATAACGTCGAGCGCGACGGGCACCTGTGGCACGTCAAGTATCCCTTTGCTCACGGAAGCGGGCACATCACGATCGCCACGACGCGTCCCGAGACGATGCTTGGCGATACCGCCATCGCCGTCCACCCTGAGGATGAGCGCTACGCCGGCCTCGTCGGCAAAAACGTAATCCTGCCGCTCCTCGAACGCGAGATCCCGGTCATCGCCGACGAGTACGTGAAGATGGATTTCGGCGCGGGGGCGCTCAAGATCACCCCGGCGCACGACAAGAACGACTTCGAGATCGGCCAGCGCCACGGCCTCGACACCGTCAACGTGATGAACCCCGACGGCACCGTCAACGAGAACGGTGGGCCGTACGCGGGGCTGGATCGGTTCGCGGCGCGCGAGCGGATCGTTGCGGATCTCGAAGCCAAAGGGCTCCTCGTGAAAGTGGAGCCGTACCGCCATGCGGTGCCCATTTCCAGCCGCTCCAAGGCGCTCATTGAGCCGCTCATCTCGCGGCAGTGGTTCGTGCGGATGAAGCCCCTCGCCGAACCCGCCCTCCAGGCCGTCCGCGAAGGCAAAATCAAGTTTTATCCTGAGCGATGGGCGAACGAGTATTTCCGCTGGCTCGAAAACATCCGCGACTGGTGCATCTCGCGGCAGCTCTGGTGGGGGCACCGCATCCCCGTCTGGTATTACACGGACGACAACGGCGAGATCGACGAAAGCCGCGATTTCGTCGTGGCGGTGGATCAGCCTGAGCCCGGCATGGTGCAGGACGAGGATGTGCTCGATACCTGGTTCTCGTCCTGGCTCTGGCCCTTCGCCACCTTCGGCTGGCCGAGCGACGACCCTAAAGTAAAGCGCGATCTCGACTATTTCTACCCCGGCACGGTCCTCGTTTCCGGCTACGACATCCTCTTCTTCTGGATCGCGCGGATGATCTTTGCCGGTCAGCACTTCATGGGCGACGTGCCGTACCGCGACGTGTTCATCACCGGCATGATCAAGGACAAGCAGGGCCGGTGGATGTCCAAGAGTCTGGGCAACGGCATCGACCCGCTCGACATGATCGAGCAGTACGGCGCTGACGCGGTGCGCTACTCGCTCACCGTGTTGTGCGCGCAGGGGCAGGACATCAAGCTCGACCCATCGAAGTTCGAGATGGGGCGGAATTTCGCCAACAAGATCTGGAATGCCTTCAATGTCTTCGGGCAGTTCATGGAGGACGGGAAGGACTACCAGCGGCAGCGGTCGTTCGACGAACTGGAACTGGCGGAGCGCTGGATGCTGCACCGCCTCAACACGACCATCGATGTGGTGAATGAGGCCGTGGAGCGCTACCGCCTCAACGAAGCCCTCCTCGCGATCTACGACGTCTTCTGGCGCGACTACTGCGACTGGTATCTCGAACTCATCAAGCCACCCTTCGGCGAGGAGATGGATGAGGACAAGATCGCCCTTGCGGTGGAGATCTACGAGCGGATGATTGAACTGCTGCACCCGTTCATGCCTTTCATTACGGAAGAACTGTGGCACCGCCTCCGCCCACGAGAGGAAGGCGCGTCCATCATGCGCGCCGCATGGCCGGAGATGAACGAAGCCGAGACGGACGAGCGCGCCGATAACGTCTTCTCGCTCATGCAGGAGATGATTTCCGGCATCCGCAATGTCAAGAGCCAGTACGGCGTGGCGCCCGGCAAAGAGATCGCCGCCATCGTCAACCTCCCTGCCGACTCGGACGGGCTGGAGCGCGCCCTGTCGGAACACCGCGACTACTTCGACAAGCTGGCGAAGGTGACGGACCTGACAGTGGGGACGGGTCTGGACAAGCCGAAAGCCAGTGCGTCCGTTGTGGTCGGGCGGCATGAGGTGTTTGTGCCGCTTGCCGGCATGATCGACCTGGACGTGGAGCGGGAGCGGCTGCGCAAGGCCATCGCGCAGAACGAGGGCTTCCTGAAAGGCGTTCAAGGCAAGCTGCGCAACCAGCAGTTCGTCGCCAAGGCGCCCGAAGAGGTGGTCGAACGCGAGCGGCAGAAAGAGCGCGACGCGACCGCCGAGTTGCAACGCCTCCGCGCCAACCTGGAGGACCTGGGTGCCTAGCGCAGGGCATGTGAGGAGACGCGGAAGAGAAAGGGATAGCGCAAGCAGCGGAATCGCACTTCAGAAACCACAACAAGGAGACAACCCGGATGAGCAAGAAATGGACGGAGCAGGAGGCGGCCCGGTGGCAGACGCAGCAGGACGAAGCCGAGGCTGAGCGCGAGGCGCAACCGTCGTCGGACGCCGACGAGGGAAGCCAGGAGACCTTCGTTCGGGAAGAACGCAAGGTGGGGCGCAATGAGAAAGTCACCATCCGCGATCCCGAGAGCGGCGAGGAACAGACGCTCAAGTACAAACAAGCCGAAGCGATGCTGGCACAGGGCTGGAAAATCGTCTCCTGAGAGACGATTTTCCGTAGCCCCTGTGTATGGCTACACAGTAGAATCGACAACTGGCCAACCGATAACCGGCCAACCCTTCCCCGATGAACATCCTCGGCATTGCGTGCTGGTACCACGACGCGGCGGCCTGCCTTGTGCAGGACGGGCGGATCGTGGCGGCGGCGCAGGAGGAGCGCTTCACCCGCCAGAAGCACGACCCCGACTTCCCTGCGCACGCCATCGCCTATTGCCTGCGCGAGGCGGGGTTGACGGGGCAGGACCTCGACATCGTCGCGTTCTACGACAAGCCGTTCCTCAAGTTCGAGCGGCTGCTCGAGACGTACCTCGCCTACGCGCCCAAGGGGCTGCCGTCGTTCATCAAGGCGATGCAGCTCTGGCTCAAGAAGAAACTCTGGATCCCCGACCTCCTTGAAAAGGAGCTTGATTTCGATGGGCCGCTCCTTTTTCCCGAGCACCACGAAAGCCA
>JAHEMB010000408.1:0-713 GCA_024643915.1 Rhodothermaceae bacterium
CGACCAGGCTTTCGAGCAGCGGTCGTGGCACGGGACGAATCTGATAGGGTCGCTGCGCGGCCTGACGAAGGAGGAGCTTTCGTGGCGGCCCGCGCCGGAACGGCACAATGCGTGGGAAATCGCCGTGCACGCGGCCTATTGGAAGTACCGCGTTTACCGCCTGCTGACGGACGACCTGCCCCGCGCCTTTGAACTGAAAGGCTCGGACTGGTTCGTTCGCCCCGCTCCCGAGGCCGCGTGGGAAAGCGATGTGGACCTGCTTAAGACATGGCACGCGCGTCTCCGCGGGGCAATCGTCGCCTTCGATGCGGAGCGGCTGGAGGAGCATTCTGGCCGAAGCTGGTACACGTTTTTCGATCTGATGGCGGGGGCGGCGTCCCACGATACCTATCACGCCGGCCAGATCCAGTTATTGAAACGCCTCGTGAGGGCTTGAGGCTACCACTTCGGCGTGCTGCCAAAATCATCCGGCCAGCGCCTCGATGCGGGCGTGCAGGTGATCGACGAGGTTTTCGTGCTCGGGCTTCATGAGGACGCTGCGGAGGATGCGGGCGTGCGGCTGGTCCGCTGCGAGGGCGGGCAAGCGGCGGCGTAGACGGTTGGTCTCGGCGCGGAGAAGACTGAGGAAGATCGGATCGCCGGCGTCCTGCATGGCGGCCTCAAAGAGGCGATGGCTGACGGCGTCGAGGGCGGCGGCGGTGGGAGGATCAGGG
>JAHEMB010000408.1:723-4612 GCA_024643915.1 Rhodothermaceae bacterium
GTGCTCAAGGCCGCCAGCACACGGGGGATCGGGACCTGAGATGAGACCCGGCGGGAAGGAACCCGATCTGTTCGGCGCGCTCGAGGCGGCGGCGGTGGGAGGATCAGGGGTAGAAAAAAAGGTGACGATGTCTAGTTCGGGATCGGCGTAGCGTATGAGCCGGTCGGAGGCGTCGAGGAGGGCAGCCCAGCGGCGGGCGGCCCGCAGTCCGGCAGCGAGGACGGGGCCGAGGCCCGCGTCGGCTTTCAGCGGCAAGAGCTGGAGCGTGAACCAGAGCGCCCCGGCAGCGGCCCCGGCACGAGAACATTCGAGGCTGATCTCGCCCAGATGCAACTCGTCCGAGGTGAAATAGGTGTAGGGCGAATCGTGGCGGTAGAAGCGGCCCACGGCGGGGTCACGGAAGAGGACGCAGCCGCAGCCGTAGGGTTGGAGCCCGTGCTTGTGTGGATCGACCACGACCGAGTCGCACGCCGCGATGGCGCGGAAGTGGCGTCGCGTTTCATCCGAGAGCGGCGCGTCGTCCGCGTGGGCGAGGAGCGAGAAGAAGCCGCCGTAGGCCGCATCGACGTGGAGGCGGACGCCGTAGCGCTCGCGCAGGGCCAGGGCATCAGCGATGGGATCGACGGCGCCGAGGCTGGTGGTGCCGGCTGACAGGACCACCGTCCCGATGCGGTTCCTCTGCAATTCGTCTTCGAGGGCGTCCAGGTCCAACCGTCCGTGCGCATCGACGGGGAGGACGACGGCGTCGTGGCGGAGGACGGCGCTCATGCGGCCATGCGTGTAATGTGCCTCCTCGCTAAACGCGATGGCTTTGTCCGGGTGCAGTTCACGTGCCACCCACAGGGCCTCCAGGTTCGCTACCGTGCCGCCGCTCGTCAGGTGGCCCAGCGTCACCGGCGGCAGGCCGAACATCCTCGCGAGGTCGCGCACTACTTCTTTTTCCATCTGCCCGGTGGGCGGGCCGCCGTCAAGCGCGTGGTTATTCGGGTTGATGAGTTGGGCGGCGAGGTAGCCCAGGACGGCGGCGGGGTGGGGGGGCTTCAACATCTGCCCGGCGTAGCGCGGATGGAAGAACGGGTAGCTGCCCCGCAGCCGCTCCGCATAAGCCGCAAACACACGCGCCAGCGTGCCCTCATCCACTGCCAGCGACGGGTGTGCCTCGAACGCGCCCCAGCTCCGCTCCCAGTCCTCGACGAATTCAACCGCCTGCGCCAGGTACGACTTCAGATCCATGCTTCGTCCCTGGGGTTAGCCGGTGGGGGGTTCGAAAGTACTTCGCCGCATTGATGGGCGGTGAAACGTGATGCGTGAAATCGTAGATTTACTGACGTGAATCTTTCCTGCGGTAATCTTCGATTTGGTTTCTGAAGGAAACGTGAGGGAGCCCGGACACAACTTTTCAGCAGAGCACCCTGACGCATCACGCCGTGGAGGCGGCAGGGGTGGGCGCCGGGGCATCGTGCTCGCCCACCCGGTCGCGCCGCCGCGTCGTCAGGGCAAGGCCCATGGCGCCGGCCAGCATCAGCACGACGGAGATCACTTCGGCCTGCGTGACCGTCATGCCGAGGAAGACGAACTCGTTGTTGACGCGGATTTGCTCGATCAGCAGGCGCTCCATCCCCGCAAAAAGGAGGTAGAGATAAAAAAGCCAGCCGTTGCGGAACAGGTGTTTGCGCGCGGCCCAGAGGATGCCGAAGAGCGCAGCCGCCATCAGGAATTCGTAGATGGAGGTGGGATAGACGCCTGTGGCGGGCAGGTCCACGCCGAGGATGTTGTTGGGATACGTTTCGGCCCAGAGCCAGGTCGGCAGCCAGCCCGGCTTGGCGCTCAGGTCAGCGGCGATGCCCCAGTCGCCGTCGCCCGCCAGGTGGCAGCCGATCCGCCCGATGCCGTAGCCGAGCATCAGGCCGGGCGCTATGGCGTCGGCCACGGCGCCCACGGGCAGGCCCTTTTTACGCACATAATAAGCGATGGAAGCGCCTGCCACGATGAGGCCACCGTAGAACGTAAAGCCGCCCGAGGAGAACAGCAGGCCGAACGGATCAAGGAAGAAGTCGCCGAGATTTTCGAGGATGTGGAAGATCTTGGCTCCGAAGAACCCGCCCACCACGGCCAGCACCGTGAGGGTGCCCACCAGCACCGACGGGCTGGCCTCCTGCATGGCCCCTCGCCGCTTGCTCTTGTCCTTTTCGGCGGGGATGCGTACGCTGCCTACCCGGCCCTGCGCGTGCATCCGGTCCAGTTCCTTCTTCAGGAGCCAGGCGGCCGTGAGCACCGCGAGGGCCACCATCGCGCCGAAGGAGTAGATGGGAAAGGGCAGGCTGAACCCGAAGAGATCCTTAAAAATGTCGCTGAGCCTTGGGTACATGGGGCGCTAAATGGTGCTTGGAGGACGATTGTCGGGGACGGGTGTGCGGGAGAGGCGCCGCAGCAGCAGGGTGGCCGGCCTCCTCAGGCCTCACGGGTCGAGCATCTCGCCTTCGGCTTCTTCAAAGATGGTGAGAACGGTCTGGGCGTCAGCGGCTTCGAGCAGGCGTTGCCGGACCACCTCCCGGTTCATCAGGCGGGAGATGCGGCTTAGGATTTTAATGTGCTGCGAGCGGGCCGCCTCAGTGCCCACCAACAAAAACAGGAGGCGCACCGGGAGGTTGTCGATGGCGCCGTAGGCCACGGGCGCAGCGGTGACGCCGAAGGCGGCCACCGTCTCCCTCACGGCGCCGGTCTTGGCGTGCGGCAAGGCCAACTCCTTCCCGACGCCGGTGGACATCATCTCCTCCCTGGCAAAGACGGCCGCCCGCACTTCGTCCAGGTCCAGCACCGACGGATGATTCGCGAGCACGTCGATGAGGTTATTGAGGAGGTCCTCTTTCGACGCTCCCGGCAGGCCGAGGCGAATCGTTGCGGGTGTCAGCAGGTGATGGACGAGAGTGGTGCTGGTCGTCTGTTGCATACTCCAGGCGGATCGAAAGGGTGGAGACACGTAGGTGCCGAAAAGCGCCTCGCGTTGCCACGTTGGGGAGCAAACGTCATACTAACAAGCTTGTTCACCACGCTCCGCTACCCTTCCACCGCCCGCAGGCGCGCGAGCACGAAACGCATATCCTCGGGTGGCTCGCGCACGAAGTCGAGGGGCGCCTGCGATTGGGGGTGGACGAAGCCGAGGGTGTGTGCGTGGAGGGCCTGACGCGGCATCACTTCAAACAGATTATTGAAGAAGGCGCGGCGTTTCCCGCCGGCGGGGCCGAAATGGATCTGTCGGCCGCCGTAAGTTGGGTCGCCGAGGACAGGGTGGCCGAGGTGTTTGGCATGGACGCGGATCTGGTGCGTCCGCCCTGTTTCGAGGCGGAATTCGAGAAGGGCCGTGTGAGCGAGGGCTTCGAGGGTGCGGAAATGGGTGACGGCATGCTTGCCCCGCGCTGCCTTCACCACCGCCATGCGCTTGCGGTCGCGCGGATCACGACCAAGGGGCGAGTCGATGGCGCCATCGGGTGGGTCGGGGATGCCCCAGACGATGGCCTGGTAGCGCCGCCGGATGGTGCGCGCGGCGAACTGCGCGGCGAGGTGGCGGTGTGTTATGTCGTCTTTCGCCACCACCATCAGGCCGGAGGTGTCCTTGTCGAGCCGGTGGACGATGCCGGGCCGGATCGTCGGGTCGCCGGGGCGCGTGGGCCGTGCGTTGAGGGTGGAGAGGCCGACGTCCTCTTCGTCCAGATCCTCCTCCTCTGCTTCCGTGTCGAAGGTGAGGGGGCCGCTGTGGACGTGGTGGAGGAGGGCGTTGACGAGCGTGCCGGTGCGGTTGCCGTAGGCCGGATGCACCACCAGCCCCGCCGGCTTGTTAACGACGATCAGAACGTCGTCCTCGTAGACAATGTCGAGGGGGATGGGCTCG
>JAHEMB010000409.1 GCA_024643915.1 Rhodothermaceae bacterium
TGGCGCCGGCCTCGAAGAGGAGCGGCTCGGCGATGGTGCCTGCCACCGCGTCGGCGACGAAGGTGAGGATGCCGGTGACGGCGTAGACGCTGTCCGTGGCGGCGTCGTAGAGGCGCACGCTCAGGGTCTCGCCCGCCGAGGCGTCACTGTGGACCATCAGGAAGGCGAGGGGCTGGGCCACGCCCGGCACGGCCTGCATCGAGGCCACGCCCCGGCACGTTTCCCCGTCGAAGACACCCACGAGGGAGCCGTCGGCGCCCAGGGGCTGCCCGTCGAGCGTGGCGCGCACCGTGAGGGTCATGTTGTGCAGGTAGGCGCCCGCCTCCACCTGCCAGTCCGGCGACTGCGTGAGGGAGGCCCGGCGGGCCTGCGCCTTGCCCGTCTTGAGGGCTGCCACGGCGGTGGGGGCCTTGGCCGGCGCCGTGGTGGGCGGCGGCACGTCGGGGTAGTTGAAGTCGCCGCCGGGGCCGCTCGTCTTGAGCTGGTAGCCCTTGCCGGGGGCCATCTGGGTGAGGCTCCCCACCCACGCCTGCGTCACCCCGTCGTCGAAGAACTGGGCGAAGGCGCTCTGGCTCTTGATCACGTCGTCCGCCTGGGCAGCGAAATCAGCCAGGGCGTCATCGACCGAAGTGGGGTGCTGCGGCAGGTAGCCGATCCAGTTCCAGCCGGTGTTGAGGGTCACGGGCGTCGTGGTAACATCCACGGGCGTGCCGGCCTGCATCAGGACGCTCGACTGCTGGAGCTTGATCTGGTAGCCCGGCCCCGGGGTGAGCGTGCCGAGGGTGCCCACCCAGCCGAAGCTCTCGTCGAAGAGGCTGAACTGCGTCTGGCTCTTGACGAGGTCGCCGGGCGTGCCGGTGACTTCCATGAGCACCGCGTTCACGGCGTTGTCGGCGGGCGTCTTATTGAGCGAGAACCACGTCCAGCCTGCCGCCAGAGGGATCTCATCGGGGGCGATCACGAGGGGCGCCTCCAGGGTGACGGGCTGCTCCACGCTGCCGTGGACGGCGCCGTCCTGGAAGGAGAGCGCGAGGCTCGTTTCTGCGTAGCGCGTGCAGTCGTCGTCGTCCCACACCTGGAACGTGACGGCCTCGCCCGAGGCGTTTTTGCTGTGAATGAGCATCGGCACGCGGAAGACGCCGGGGGAGATCTCCTCCACGTTGGCGGCGCCGCGCACCTCGTTGCCGACAAGCGCCACGACGCGGTCGGCGGGGTCGATGGACTCGACGCCGTTGACGTAGAGGCGGGCGGTGAGGGTCATCGAGTACTGGAAGCCCGATGGATCGACTGCCCAGTCTGGCGGGGGCCGGCAGACGATGTTGGCCGTCAGGTAGAAGGGAATTTCCTCCTGGGCGACGCCCCCCTCCATGCGCGTGGCGCGCAGCTCGGCGGTGTAGGTGCCCAGCTCCAGGGTATCGGGGAGGGCGAGGGTGACGGCCTGGGTGCCGCCGGGCACAATCGTGCCGTTCGTGATAGAGGATTCCAGCACGACCACGTCGCCGCCGCCCTCGGGCGTCAGGTCCACGGTCGCGGGCAGGGTGAAGTCCGCCGGCTGGGCGCGCCCGTTGACGAGGGCGGTCTCGACCAGGTAGGCCGTGCCCCGCGTGAGGTCCATCTCCACGTTGACCGGGCTCCAGGCGAAGCCCGCGCGGCGGACGGTGAAGGGCCACGCCACCGCCTCCGGAATCGGGTTGCTGGCCAGGTCCGTGATGACCACCGGGTTGCCGGTGCCGTCGAGGACGTTGGTCAAGAGGCGCGCTTCGATGAGCCGCCCCTCGGCCGCCGCCCAGTCGAAGGTCGTGGGAGGGGCGAGGATAAGCGTCTCGCCGTTGCAGGTGGCCTCCACGCCGGGGATCATGCTGTCGGCCATCGGCCCGTCGAGGTAGACGAGCTTGGCGTTGGCGTCCACACTCGTCGTGCTGTCTGTGCGGACGCTGCTGCAATCGACTTCCTCGTCGAAGGTGATGGCGATGTCGGCGCCGAGTGTGAGGACCTGGCCGGCGGGCTCAGGCGTGCCGAAGACGGACGGCGCGCCGGTGTCGATACGGCCCGGCACGACCTCGGAGTATACGACGCCACCCACCGGGCACGAGGTGAACGCGCGCAGGTCGTAGCCCCCTTCGGGGATGCCGGCGGCCGGGTTCCATGTGGTCGCCCACGACGTGGCGTCGGCGGCGAGGCCGCTTCCGACGGTCACGGCTGCGGCGGGTAGCCAGGTGCTCGTGCCGTGCCGGCGGTACTCCAGCCCGATCTCTTCCACCGCGTCGCTCTCCGACACAGGGATCTCGAACTCGAACAGATCGATGTTCAGCCCGCCGCCGAAGGTGGCAGCGTTGAGCGCCCAGTTTTCGAGCGGGCGCTGGATGGCAATGGGCGAGCACGGCGCCTTGAAGTAGACGCTGAACCAGGCCGTGTCCGCCATGGCGAAGTCCTGGCGCGGATCGGACTGCCAGATTTGCCGCTCGACCTCGGGGTAGAGGATGAGCGCCACGTCCTCGTAGGCGTACGCCGAGGGCGCGGGGAAGGCGTCCATGTTAATGGTCTTCGATTGTCCCGGCTCCAACAGGAACGTCTCCAGCCGCTGCCCGCCGAGCAGGTCGCCGGTGACGGTCAGGCCGAGGTTCTTCGGGTTGGTCTCGCCAGGAACGGCCAGCACGTACTCGCGCCGCTCCTGGCTCGGGCTGGCGTTCGTTAGCGTTACTTGGAAGCTCGCAGCGCCCTCCGGATCGACGTCATGAAGGACGGGCGGGTCGATGGCGATGAGTGCGCTGTCCCGCCGCTGCGTACCCTCCTCCCAGGGGTTCGACGAGCGTCCGCTCCTGATGCCGAAGACAGGCGTATTGAAATAATGATTGGTGCCGACATCCACACTGTAGAAGTCACCGGTATCGCCATCTGAGAGGACGTAGCCGACGGTTGCGTCTCTTGTCGTCGTCTTATTTTCGTCCTCGATCCACTCACGGCTCCCTGCATAAGCGACAAGGAGCGTCTGGTCATAGCCGAGCAGGGTGGTGACGGTGCCCAAGCCGCCCTCTGTGCTCAAACGAACGCGTGTGGTGCTTGCGTACGTGGTACGCGTGTCGCTATGCGCAGTAGCGTTTTCGTAGTCGGCACCCGCGCTGAAAGACTTGTTCTCCTGAGGGAAGACGAACGTATGACCATCTGGGCAATCCTGACGTTTAACGGTCCCATCCGTAGCGAGCGTCGAGCACTTACCTTCGAGCCCGTCCTTGGTCAGTTCATCAGCCACTCCCAGGTGTGCCCACCAGGTAGCGATAGCATCGGCGATCGGGATATTCGTGCCGTCTCCTGAGCCGGCGAAGCTTGCGTCGGGGTCTAGCTCCTGCAGCTCCACCAAGGCGGGGATCAGCGAATGCTCGATGTGACTGCTGCCATAGACATAGGTGGTTGCGAAAGCATCCGAAGGGTCTAGCCCCATGCCAAGCGTTTCCGCAAGCTGCACCGTGCAGGCATCTCGGTCGGCCTCTAGGGCATCCGCTCCTGAGAAAATCAGGTTCAAGGCGACTCCCGCGAAGAGATTCTCGCCGACCCATGTCATGTCAGAGGGCGTAGACCACTTTTCCGTCGTAGTCGCGCAGACCTCAAAATTGAAGTTCGAGGGGGACCTCTTCACGTTACATGTACCAGCCGATTGAATAAGGGCTGACCCGAGCGGGCCTGTGAAGGGAATTAGAGAAAGTGCGATGGCCGCTCCTGTATCGGTTGCATCGGGGCACGCGCCGGCGCTCAGTTCCGTTGTTTCTTTTTCCCTGACGGTGCGGGCGCGAAAGGCCAGGCCGAGGCCGTCCTCGATCGAAACACCAAAGCCTTTCTCCACATTGAGTCCAAGGGCCACATCTACTTCGCCTCCGAAGCTGCTGCCCGTGACGACAACATTGGAGACTTGCTGGCACATGGTCGTCCCTTTTTCGATGTATGCATATGAATTGCTGCCCGGCGGATCTTGCAGCATCATGATCGGGATCGGATCTGTCACGGCTGAGACGAAGGTGGACGAGCGAGGGCGTACCCCCTCAATGAGCGCCCATTGGGTCTTCGTCACGGGCGCACGGCCGGCTACCTCGGCTGCAATGGTGAGCGGTTTCTGTAGCGAACGGTCTGCTCCGGCCACTTGTGCGCCGATGGAGGTGTTTGGGGTAGCTTCATATATGCTATAGACAGCCTGGCCACTCTCCAACGCAAGCTCCTGCGGCTCACGGTCTGCAATGCCATCGAAGACGGTAATTCGACCTTCCTCCACTGGACACACGGTTCCCCCTCCGAAGTCTTCGACGACTGAGATGACGACCGAAACGCTGTCACCCGAGCTGATTATAGGTACGATGGGCAGTTCGCGGAGCACGGCGCCATCGGAAGCTACCTGGGCGATATGTCCAGCAGGGCAGGTGGGCGTCTTGTCCGCCAGGCCATCAAGGGTGAGGGCAAGAGGGGCATGGTAGGTCAGGTCGAGCGTGTCGACCGCCTGGCTCAAATCGACTTCCTGCGTGCCCAGCGCATCGAAGAAGGCAATGATGTCGCTGCGCAGCTCGCTTGGGGCCCCGATGACCTCTTTGACCTCGACGAGATAGCGCTGCGGCGGCAGGTCGATGTT
>JAHEMB010000410.1 GCA_024643915.1 Rhodothermaceae bacterium
TGTCCTCCACGTCGCGCCAGTTCGACCGACCACCGCCCCACGCCGCAGCCCAGGTCCAGCACCTGTTCGCCTGGACGGATGCGCAGCCAGTGGCGCAACGCCAGCCATTGCGACAGGTGGATCGAGCGGTTGTAGAACCAGGGCATGCCGTAGGAGCAAACAGCCGGCAGGCCCCTCGATCGGTGGGCAAACTTGTCGGCGCGATCCTCCCAGTACTGCCGGAGGTCGGGGGCGGACACGGAAGAAAGACGCGATGGGTTCATAGGGTTTCTGGGGCCACGCTTCGGTAAAACTGGCATCGCAGGGCGGATTCCTCCTGGTAGTGATCGCGATAGACGCGGCGGCCCAGGAAGCGCAGGCTGTACCAGTTGCAGTAGCCGGCGGTCGTCGGGATCAGCAGGACGCAGACGTAGAAGAAATAGGTCGGGATGACGGCAAGCATGCGCCGTTTCTCGGAGGCGGGCACGATGAAAAGCCACGCGAGGAAAACGAGGAGGGTGTAGCGCACATAGACCCCCGCCACGCTCACCTGGGTCGTCAGGGCTGCGTCCGAAAGGGCCCCCTCGAACCAGGGCGCTGCCAGGCTGAAGAGCAGGCTCGCTAGCAACAAGCCCCCCGAAAGAAGCTTCAGCGGATGGAAGAGCAGGCAAAACAGGCCAAGATAGATCAGGTACTGGTACGCGCTTGCACTGACGAGCTTGAGCCGCCGTAGGGCAGGCCAGCACAGGTGGTACGCCCGAATCAATCCGAACGACCAGCCTACGCGTTGCGAGAACCAGCTGCGCCAGCGCTTCGGGGCCTCGGTGTGCATCACCAGGCGGCGGTCGTAGTCGATGCGCTCGCCCGATGAGATGAGGATCATGGCGTTTTCGAGATCCTCCGCGTAGACGGAGAGGGAATGCGTTTCGAACGTCCGTTCCAGGGCGGCCCGTCGGTACAGGGCGATGCCCGAGGTAGCGCTGCAGCCTGGCAGGCTCTGCCGTGTCAACTCGAACGTGAGGCAGTACTCGAAACTCTGATACCGTTCGAGGGCGCTTGAGCCGTCTACGAGGAGGCGAGGCGAGAGGGCCGCGCCGTCGCTTACCTGAAAGTGCTGGATGGTCTTTTCCAGCGCTGCCACCGGCTGCTCGGCGTCGAAATAGATGTCGGGATCAATCACCAGCACGGTTTCCACCTCGGCAGGAAGCTGCGCGACCAGCTGCCGGAGCGCCGCAGGTTTTTTCTTGTTCGGGGAAACCTCCAGGCAGCGCCAACCTCGTTGGCGAAGATGCGCCGCAGTCCGGTCGCTCGATGCGTCGTCGACGAACCACACGTTTTGCTGGAAGGGCCGGAGCCGAGGAAGGAGTTCGTCCAGCTCGCCTTCAGCGTTGTACAGGGAGGCCACGATGGCGTAGGGCAGCAAGTCTCCCTTGTCTTGCTGGTCAAGAGGCGCGGCGCCTGACGCGCCCCTGACGCGCCGGCCCTCGGTGTGGCGGAGGGGCAGGCGGACGATGAAGTCGAAGAAATCGACGAAGAGGATCAGGTTGAGGAAGGAGAAGAGCAGCAGGGAGCCCCGTTCCCCGAGCATCGACCATTCGAGCCAGATCGCCAGCGCCATCAGGACCAGGGAGAAGAGGACAGGCCCCCATTTCGCGAGCGGTTTCATGCGGTCGCTGCGGTAGTCTGCCTCGCCGGCACATCCCAGCCGCAGTCCCTTTGGAGGGCCTCCAACTCGGGTCGGCTCAACGTGGGCAGATTGTTGAGGAGCTGCGTCGTCACGGCGCCCGGCGTCGGTGCCGGGTAGCCTGCCGCCCGCAGGTGGTAGCTGGCCGATAGGATCCAGAGGAGCGAGCGCAGGCGGGAGGGTAGGTGGGCCACGCGTTCCTGCAGCACGCTCAGCCAGTGCTCGAAATCCTTTTCGGCCGCCAGGATCAGGCGGCGCAGGATGGGGTCGAGGGGCGGGATCTTCACCGGCTGCTCCCAGTGCACCGAGGTCCCCGGAATGGATTGCCGCGCGTAGATCGTGGCGGGGCGCAGGGCGGGGTCGGCGGCCATCACGGCGCCGGAGAATGGGATAATGTAGGGGTAGATGCCGATCTCGCATCCCTTCTCGATCCAGGCGAAGGCCGCTTCGACGGTTTCGGCCAGGTGCTCGATGCGCGAACGGGGCGAGGTCAGGATGATGTCGAGGAAAGGCTTGAGCCCGAGTTCCAGGGCGTGCGTCAGGTTCGGCTCGATGTAAGGATAGATGCGCTCTTTGTTGAACTCTGTGAGGATGTCGCGGGAGAAGTTTTCGATGCCGAAGCCCAGCACCCGGAAGCCGGCCCGGCGCATCGCTTCGAGGCGCGGCCGTTCCATGGCGTCGATCCGGTTGGTGCTGATGAACTGGAGGTCGGCGGGGATGCGGCCGCTCGCTTTGGCCTCAAGGATCATCTCGCACAAAGGCAGGATGCGCGTGTCTTTCGTGAAGACGAAGATGTCGTCTTGAAAGATGATCGTTCTCACCCCCGGCTGCGTATGGACGATGACCTCGATCATCTCCATGCACTCGGCAGCATCCAATCGACCCACCTTGGCCCGGGCGTTTTCCGCCGCGTGGAGGAAATTGGTGGAGGAGCAGAAGGTGCAATTCATGGGACAATAATTGAGCGTATTGAGCCGGACGGACCGCACCTCGGCCAACCGCGCCTCCCGCTGCGCTTTCTCCGGTAGGGCGCCGATCCGGTAGGCCTCTTGCAGCCGCTCCCAGTACCGCGCGTAGGGCATCTTGTGGTAAGGCGTCTGGAAGATCGCGTCCCGTAGTTCCTCGCGCGTCAGGGCGGGCCGGTGCCGGCGCACTACCCCGGACGGACCCGGCCAGGCGGTGCCGTTGATGGCCTCGACCGGCTGGCCGCTCCGCAGGCGCTCGCCGATTTCCAGCAGGGGCTTCTCGCCTTCACCTAGCACGACCATGTCAAAGGGCGCCAGCTCGAACATCAATTCGGGCTGGAAAGTAGCCTCCATCCCGCCGGCCACGAAGAGCGCCGAAGGCAAGGTGCGGTGGGCCAGATGGGCGAGGGAGAGGTCGTAGCGCAGCGTCATCCCGGTCGTCGACACCCCAACGACGTCCCACGCCCGCTCGGAAAGAGCGGCTTCGAGGGCCGCTTCGGGGGCGCCGCCACACAGGTTGGGATCGAAAACCTCGGCCAGGAAACCCGCCTGCTCCAGCACGCCTACAAGCCGCCACACGCCCAGCGGGGGAGCCAGAAACGTATATTCGCCACAATGCGGGTCGTAGGGGCCGACAAGGAGAAAAGACGGCTGCTTGGATTGGTGCTTCATAGATCCTAGCTCCATAGACCCAAGAGCGTACTGTGTAGGTTAGGAAACCCTAATAACGGTTTTCTTCACAATAGATGCAACACACTTCGCGTCCGTATCAGAAATCATTCCGGCCCGCGCCCCGGCTTTTTGCCGTAGACCACCTCGGAGGGAAATGTCCACTGGCTGACGAATCGGCGCCGCACCTTCGTGAAGGCCGCCTCTTCGAGGAAAGGGGCCGTCGCCACGCCCCGGCAGCCACCGAGGAGGGGTGGGTGGAGGCGGTAGATCATCTCCCAAATGCTGTTGTAGGGATGCTCGCCTGGCGCCATGTTCACCTGCACCAGCCGCCCGCCCGGTTTCAGCACGCGCCCGAACTCTCGCAACACCGGCACGAAGTCCCCCTCTGGCAGCATGTCGAACATGTAGGAGTTGAGGACGAGGTCGAACGTGTCGTCCTCGAAAGGCAGGTCGTACGCATCGCCGAGCTGGAGGCGGTAGTTGGCGTGCCCGGCGCGGGCGGCTCGTCGCTCGGCGAAGCGCAACATGGCGGGCGTCAGGTCCACGCCCTCCGTCCAGCCGGTCGGGTTCTGGGCGAGCAGGTGCCGGAACGAGAGGCCCGTGCCCACCGCCACTTCGAGGACCGTCTCGCCGTCCTGCACGTCCGCCCACTGTAACCCCAGCCGCCGCGCCTTCGCCTCGACGAGGACGGCCAGCAGGTCGTGAACAGGGGCGATCCACGTGTAGGTTTGCTGGACTTGCGACTTCGGCAGGCGGGCGGGGAGGAGGGGGGGCTTTTGCATAGCGGCTCAGGAACGAGGGAGCGGGCGGAGAATACCAACCCTCGTTCGCCGCCCGTGGTCCGTGTTCGCCAAGAATCGCCGTGCTGCTCCGAAGGACATCACTTCTTCTACTGTTGCTCGCCCTACCCGTGAGCACCTTGGCGCAGCATTGGAGCGACACAGCCTGGACGCCCCTGCTGGAGCACGAGGGCGTCCGCTTCTCGTTTATCTTCTACTCCGAGGCCGACAACGTCAACAACGGCGTCGTCGTCAAGCTCGTCAACACGAACGACTATGCCGTCCGTTATCGCTTCAAGATCATCTTCCGGGCTGAGGGCGCCGAAAAGATCGAGTTGGCTGAAGGGGAGTTAGCGGCGAAGCAGGGTAAGACGGGCGACCTCGACGGTCTCTTCTGGATTCCCTTCCCCGACGGCCGCAGCATCGGCGAGGTGGGCCTGCGCGGCTACGAAATCCTGCCGATTTCGGTTACTGGTTAGAAAGTAGGCGGTTCGCCGGTTTGGGTGGTCCAAGAGAAATCAACAAC
>JAHEMB010000411.1 GCA_024643915.1 Rhodothermaceae bacterium
AACGATCGACGATGACAGGGTTTTCCGGGTTGTTGTTGACATCCAGGACGGGCGCGAAGTCCCAATTGATGCCGAGGCCGGCGAGGCCGCGCCCGGCAGCGGCGCCCACGCGGCGGGCGAGATCGGCATCGCGGGAGGCGCCCAGGCTCATGGCGCTGGGCGGGTACGGCAGGTGCCCTGTCCGCACCACACCCCCGCCCTCCTGGTCGATGCCGATGAGCGCCTCCGGCCCCATGAGGATGCGCAGATCCTCGACGAGCCGCCGCACCTGCACGCCATCCCACAGGTTTTTCTTGAACAAGATGACGGCACGAACGTCGTGCGCCTCGATAAAGGCGCGGCTCTCCGCGTCCAGCGTCGGACCGGGCAGGTCGATCATCACGAGCGGCCCGGCCTGGCGGCACCGGCGGCGGGAAAGGGTGATCTCGGACGCTTCCATAAAAAGACTTTCCTGTGCTATTTCCTTCGTAAAGCTCTGTTCACCGGCGCGGCCCGCCAAAGGATCCGCCGCGCCGCCCCGCAACGAGGATGTTGCAATCTTACTTGAATCGAAGAGACGACGAGACGAGGAATCGACGACTGCTTTCCTCATCCTCTTCGATTCTTCGATTCACTCTCACCCAGGGGCATTAAAAAAGCCTGACCGAAGGGGCCAGGCTTTTTCCTTTATTCACGCGAGCGGCTACTAAAAGAAGCTCTCGCTCTCAAGGCGCTCCACGTTCTGGGCGCTCAGGCCTTTCGGCGTGCGCTCCACTTCGTATTCGACCTCTTCACCGTCCCGCAGACCCTCGTCCCAGCCGAGGCCGGCGACGCTGTTCCGATGGACGAAGACGTCCTTGCTGCCATCCTGGGGCTCGATGAAACCGTAGCCCTTCTCGGCGCTAAACCATTTTACTTTCCCACGCATAACGTTGTGTGCTTGTGTCCCTTTGCACGTGCTAACCCAACCAGATGCGTCTTGGAAAAGCGCCGCCCAGATTGAAATTCCACTGCGTAAAGTGACAGGTTGTAAAGTACCGTTGAGCCCCGTTTAACAGAACCTCGAGTGATTTGTTCTGCTGCGTTCCCCAGGTTGCCTTTGAAGCGCAAATAAATCTGCATTACGCGACGAGCAACCACCGGACGAGCGGCAGGTATTTCTCCATCGAGGCGGTGTTGAAAACGACGACGTGATCACCGGGCCGAATCACCTCGCGCGCGACGAGCGGGCCGAGGGCGGCGAGGCAGGCGGCCCCCTCCGGGCAGACCCAACAACCTTTGTCGAGATAGACGTCGCGCAACGCTGCGGCGATCTCTTCTTCGGCAACGGCGAGGATGCAACCGCCGCTTGCTCGCACGATTTTGAGCACGCGGAAATGGCCGGCGCCCCCCGCCACGTTGAGGCCCACCGCCATCGTCCTGCCCGGCTCCACCGGCGCCACCTCGTCCGCCCCCGCCTCGAAGGCCTGCACGAGGGGCGCCGTGGCGGCGCTCTGCACACATACCATCCTCGGACGCCGCCCGTCGATCAGCCCCAGCGCCTCCAACTCGTCGAAGGCTTTCCACATGCCGAGGATGCCGGTGCCGCCGCCTGTGGGATAAACGACCACGTCGGGCACACGCCACGAATCGCCCGGGGTGCTGGGCTCGGCCAGTTCCAGCCCCATCGTCTTCTTGCCTTCGATGCGCCAGCCCGGCTCGCGCAGGGTGGCGACGTTGAAATAACCCGCCGGCTCGTACTGCTCGCGTACCCGCTTCCCTGCCTCCCGGATGGTGCCTTCGACTACGTCGAGGTGCAGCCCCCGGTGCAATTTGGCGAGGGCCGCCACGCGTCCGAGGATGGGCATCGGCGTATCGCGCGGCATCACGATGGCGGCTTCGAGGCCGGCAGCGAGAGCATATTCGGCGAGGGCGTCGCCCGCATTGCCCTGCGTGGGGATGGCGAGCTTCGTGAGGCCGTGCTGTCGCGCCATCGAGACGGTCATCATCAACCCCCGGTCCTTGAAGCTCTGCGTGGGGTTGCGCCCGTGGCCGGGATAGGCCCGACCCTCCTCCTTTATCTTCAATCGAAAGCCGCCCTTCTTTGCAACAGGATGATCCGAAAAATCGAGCAGGGGCGTGGCGCCCTCACGCAGGGTGACGATGCAGGCGCGGTCCGCCGGGTCGGCAGGATCGAGCGGCAGCAGCGAGCCGAAGCGCCAGAGGCTTTGCTCCTCGGGGCGATACCATTCGAGACCGGGCTGCTCCGCTTGCAAGCGTGCCAGATCCAGCACCATCTCGACCGGCTCCTCCAGCGGCCTGCCCTTCACCCCCGCGTCGAGCGGATAGGCTTTGCCAGAACGCATACCCCGGAGACCAATAGCGAAAGACATGGGCAAGGGAGAGAGCGATAGGAAGCGCCCCCACGGTTCAGCGTGAGGATGTGTACGCGGGAAGGCAAGGGGCAGAAAATACGGGGTGCGCGACAAAGTTTCTGGGCACGCTAAACGGTCCTTTTCTGATTCTGCGCTGCGCATAATCTTGCGGCCAGGCAGCAGGATTCGTCCCACTTTATGCCCTGCCCTTCGTGCAGCGCAGCACCACCCTCTTCACGCGCCTCGCCGATTAAGGAAGGGCTCCCCCGGTGCCTGCGGGCGACGACTGTGAGACCCCCTGCGCCTGAAAGAGAGCGGATGCTGTGACGGGCCTGCTATTGGTTCCGTGAACCGGCGGCGCCCTGCTCCGCTACCTGCTCTCTCAGCACTTGCCGCCGATGCGCCGCCTCGACCTCCGCGGCCAGGTCGAAATCCAGTTCAACCTCCACCGTGTTGTAGCCCCGCAATTTGTGAAGTCCGAAGGGCAGGGAGGCCGGCACAAGCGCGACCCTGTAAGCCGTCGTCTGCGTCTCGGCGGCCACTACCATGTTAAATCTTCCCGGATTGTGGCCGTCTACAGCCAGCTCTACTTGATACCGCCCTGGCGCAAGATGCGTCGTAACCAGACTCCCCTTGTGCCGGCCCCGGTGCTGGATCTGAGCGCTTTCAGGGTGGCGAATCGTAATGAGGGATGTTACGGATTCCTCCTCCAGTTCGGGAGAGGTAAGACGAAAAACGACCAGCCTCTTTTCGCCGAGTCGCTCCAGGGGCGGTGCTGCCTGAGACGCCTTCAGGGGGTACCCCACCAGCGCGAGGGGGTACGTGGCCCTATCGACCGGTTCCCCCTGCCGGGGCGTTACGACCTGCTCGATGTTTGCCGCGGTGTCGGTGGCCAGGGTATCCGGACTCTGGATCATCGACTCTTCAGCCGAGACCAACCCGAGCAAGGCGAACAGCGACATGCCTCTAAAGAAGGCGTCTGGGCGGGATTTCGGCTGGTAGACCCAGCAGATGAACCCGCCCAGAACGGAGATGGCCAGGATCACGTACATCGGGGTCACGTGCGCGAACGCCGCCTCGTCGGTAACGCTCGTCAAGGCCAACTGGATTAGCCGGATAACGCCCTCTTCGCCCTTAACAATGATATCCGTAAATCCGAGAATCAGACCGCCTGCGATGCCGGCGCAATAAATGTCGCAGGGCATCTCTTTCAAAAAGGCGACAAGGCGGCTTCGTCGCGTAGGCTGTTGTGCGAGTGCTTGTGTTGGTGCGTGCATGTTGGACCTCCATCTAAAGTATTATGGGTGAGAACTGACGGAGAGACGCTTGAGAGAAGCGAAGAGCCAGGCGAACAAACGCAGGAGGGCTTGGCGCGGCAATTAATACCTATCGCACCACTGGCCTGGGCGGAACCCTCTACCTCTGTTTCTAGCAACAGAAAACACGCCGTCGCAGGCTCACCCCGCGCCCTCCACTGCCCCCCCATACACCTCCCAGGACGAGCTTCGAGCCTTACAATCTTCCTCTATGCTCTGTATGAACCCGGCTCGGCGCGAACGTCTTGGCAGCAATGGTACGCCCACGGGCGCGAGAGAGCATCATGGCACCCGGTTGAAGTGCGTAGAGGCATCGCAGAGGAAGCGCTGCTCGGCGGGCAGGTATCGGCGCTCCTCGATGGTGAAGGCGTTGGGCAAGACTTCGATGAGGTTGTAGAAATTGGTCTGCCGGTGCTTTCGCCGGCCCCGCGTGCTGGTGGCGGTGCCCGCGCTGGCGATGACCAGGCGGTGCTCATCCGGCACGATCTCGAGCGGCTCGATGTGGGAGATGTGCAGGTGCCCGCACAGGATCAGATCGACGCCCACCTCGGAGGCCACGTCGAGCGTTTTCTGCGCTTTGCGTGCCACGTCGTGCGGGCCGAGGGCCTGGATCTTGGTGAGGTGGTGGTGGACGACGAGCACCTTGAACACATCCCGCCCCTTCGGCGCGAAGAAGTTGCGCACCTTGTCCCGCTCCTTTGCCCCAATGCGCCCGCCTTTGATGGTGCGCCCGTGCGCCGAGTTGATGCCCAGCACCGCCAGCCCGTCGCGCTCGAAAGTGGGCGTGAGGTCGTCGGTGATGAGGCGGCGGTAGCGACCCAGGGGGCGGAAGATGCGGGAGAGGAAATACCAGTAGGCGTATACGTCGTGGTTGCCGGGGACGACGAGGACGGGCGCCCCGAACGCATCGATCATCTGGGCGGCGGCCTCGAACTCGTGGGTGCGGGCGCGC
>JAHEMB010000412.1:0-798 GCA_024643915.1 Rhodothermaceae bacterium
CGGCAACCTCGTCTGGGTCGTCGTCGGCGACCGTGCGGCCATCGAGCCAGGCCTGCGCGAACTCGGCTTCGGCGAGATCCGCATCCTCGACGCCGACGGCAACGTCGTCAGCGGCGGCGGTACGGAGTGATTTTCTTACGCCAGACATTGCAAGCAGGCCCGGTGCGCTTCGGTGCGCCGGGCCTGTTGCGTGAGGGCAACTCCCTGCCTTTCCCCCTGCGTGTGAAGGGGAACTGCTTGTTCTGAAAGGATGTGGAGCACGCGCAGGTCGCAGATCCCGAGGGAAGTTATCGGGAGAGATGTGGTGCGGGCTGGCACCTGAGCCTCTTACAAAATACCATCCCTCGGCACATCCCTCTGATCTGCTCCACCTTCGTTCCGCAGATCTGTCTCCCTAGGTGAAGAAGGGAGAGGGAGTGTGAATCAGCACAGCGCTTGGGACGTTAGAGCGGCCTTCCCGAATCAATCTGTCCGTCTATGGTTGACAAAGTAGAAGAATGCCCGTCGTGTGCGCTCGACGTGGAGGCCGGCGCGGAGGTGTGCCCGTACTGCGGCTACGAATTTCCCCGGCAGAAACGCGGGTTGCCGATCATCGCCGTGCTGCTGGCCTTCCTGATGGCGGGCTGGCTGCTTGTTTTCGGCTGTTGAGCGGACCGATGCCAGGGCCTTCGCCCGATCCACCATCCTCCCTCTCCTATCCTCCATCCTCCATCCTCCATCCTCCAATCCCTCGCCCATGCATCACCTCGACACCCTCCTTGGTGGCCTTTCGACCGCTGAATTCCTCGACGAGTACTG